>JAOUJT010000008.1 GCA_029883105.1 Gammaproteobacteria bacterium | reverse complement strand
GTGTATAAGCTCACTGGTTTTCGCCTCTATCTGGCGAACCATAGAGTTGTAACCGTCATATAGCACGCCCAATTCATTCTTCGATTTATTGCTTACAGTTTGAAATCTATTTCCCTTTACATCACTGTCCTGCATAGCGATGGCCAGCTCAGTAAATGGCAACGTGTAGGTGCGACTTATCCACCATGCCATCATCAGTCCAATCAATAATTCCAAAGGAAAGATAAGTATCAGGGTCAACAGATGTTCGTCCAGGCGTGTTTTATAACTGCTCAAATCGATGACATAATCTACCGATCCAAAACTATAACCGTCGGCATCAAGAGGTTGGCGCAGATAGAGATAATCCTGTGAAAAATAGGGTTCTCCCGTGAGTAGCGCTGTTGTACCTGTTTCCAGAGCATGGTCATTCCGATGATATTGATAGATCTGTTTTCCCTTCTGATCCAATAGCAAAAGCGACGTGACCGAATGGAAACCGGATAGACGAAAGGCAATATCCGCATAACTAGCGGCCTGGGGATTGAGCATGGCCTTGAGTAGATCATGATTGAGTGATCGACCTAGTGTCTCTGCCTGTTCTACCGCAAGTGACTTACGCTCTTTGATGTCAAACCAGTAAGTAACACCCAGACTTCCCAGCTGTACAATAGCCAGCAGTACGCCTAATAGTATAATTAATTGAATTCGTATGCTGAGACTTCGCCAATTCATAGAGTACTTCTTATTCTTTCTCAATAGGCAAATCTAGATCGTTGCCCCACTCTCGCCACGAGGCATCGTAGTTGGCAACATCATAACCCAGCTCACGCAAAATAAGATAGTTGGTAGACGAGACGCGACCGACCTCACAGTAAAGAATGACCTTCTTGTCTTTTGGCAGGCTGGCATAAACATCCGCCAGCTCTTTCTGGCTGCGCAGCGATGGCACACCATCCACTTTCATAAGATTTACAGAAACAGGAATGCTAATGGCCGAGGGTATGTGACCAAATCTCTTGGCCGTGGATTCTTTGCCAATATAGGCGTTAAGAGATCGAGCATCGACGATCACTTTTCCTGGGCTGTTTGTGGCCAATAGCGTGGCAAATTTACTGGCAATCTTACGATGGTCAATCGATGGCACATACTTACTTTCCTGGATATCAGGGAGCTCTGCATTTACCGGATATTTTTTTTCTGTCCAATATTGATACCCAGGATTAAGAACTTTTGCATCCTTAATACCATAAACCTCCAAAGCCCAAAAAACACGAGAAGCATCAAACATCTCGCCGCCGTCGTAAATAATAATTTTTTTACTGTTATCGATACCACGCTGCTGCAATATCTTCTGCATAACATCAGGCTCGACAATCTTTCCACCCTGCTGCTTCTGTTGGTAAGTGAGTTCATGGGAGAGACTTATGGCACCTGCAATATGTTCAATATCATAATCATTCTTTGTGCGGGAATCGATAATAATCAAATCCTCACGCTGAAGGTTTTGCTTTAACCACTCAGGTTCAACCCGTAGAGAGTCTGCAAAGGCATGAACTGTATTTAAGCATAAGGCAATAAACCCCAATGCTCTGACTAATTTATTCATAACTATTTATCCCACTCAACTCTATTAATACAGAATGGCCTTACCATTCCACCCTGTTATATCTACGAGTATTTCACTATATAGGATTCATATCAAAAAAATAGCGCTATCATTTTGACCAATCGCGCCAGGATTCGCTTCATATTCAGACAATACACCGAAAAATCATAGCTTAGTGATGCTTCAATATAGGCTAGGCTTTGAACTGAACTAATCTCACTCACTAGTGTGAGTGAAGAATGGGGACTCTATGGTCTCACCTCAACTTGCGGCAGCGGCTGTAGCGCCCACCCCGTTCTTTGTTCGCGGCCATTAGTTTGTCCGCCAGCAATTTATCATTCAATAACAAGGTGGCGAACATCTCCCTATCAATCTCCCACAAAACCACTTCTCCCTCTGCCTGAGCCGTGGCATTTCTTGTGCCATCCCCTAGCAAGGCCATTTCACCCAAGAAATCAGCCTCACTCAATCTGACTAATTCTCTTATCTCACCCTCGTTATCCCTGAGAATAGAAACAGAGCCTTTTGCAATAATGAACATTGAATCGGCGAGGCCATTTTCCGTAAAAATAATATCTTTATCTTTAAACTCACGTTGTACAGAAAGACTAAACAGAAGCGACATCTCCTGCTCGGATAGTTCTGGCGGAATATTGTTGTAATCCATATCGTTCATAATATCTTCACATATACGTACTGATCACTTTAACTCAGGCAAAGATTGTTTTAAATAGTCGCGTATGGAACCATGGTTGAGATATTGCGGAAAGGTTTCTACCAATTCGTTAACAAATGCATGTGCATGTTGGCGTTTGTTTTTATCTGTTTCTTTTCGCAAGCTTGCCACAATTTTTTTAACCTTAGCAATATCTGCTGCACTAATTAATTGATATAGCCGTCGGTAATGTCCATCTTTGCTACGCTCATCAGCGAGCTTATCTAATAAGCGCCAGGCATTCATATAGGCCATAAGATTGGTCTCTTGCAGTGCATGGCCAGCCCACTCAGCGCCCTCTTTGGGGTAATAACTTAGCAGTAACTCTTCAGCCTTCCTGAACTTGGGCCAAAAGTACGCGCCCGTTGACAAGGCCTTGGTTGCCGTCGCAAAGATCTCATCAGTAGTCTCATGTCCACGTTCCAATGCCTGTTCAAACATCCACAGGCGCGTTTCAGGATACCACTTGCCTTGCAAGGCTATGGCCATCGCGTATGCTGCTTCAGCTTGCTTGTTTCTACTGAGAAATTCTTGCGCTGGCTGGGGATACAGTTGACCACGATATTTGTTCTTTTCTTCTATTAGATGTTCGGTCGTCACGTATGCATCCAGAACGGCGAGTCTGCTACTGAGTGTATGCAAATAGTTTTTCTGCGCCATTTCCTTTTTCAGCCAGATGTATGCCTTTTGGTAATCCCCCTCTTCGCTAAGCTTATCGAGATGAAGGTTCGCCGATTTCACCGCCGCATTGATCAGCACCAGATCTCCCGGATTCTCTTGCAGTTCGAGTTGCAGTACACCGAGTGCTGCCAGAGGTTCTCCCGCAGACAAAAGGCGTGCTACCTTTGACATGCTGAGTTCGGTCTGGGTTGGGAAAACGAAGATCATCACCAGCGCTGCCAGTATCAAAATAAAACCATAGGTGGCCGGCGTATGGAATACGGTAGTGATAAACGCAGGCTTTGGCTTACTGAGATCGATGGACGGTGATGTCTTCCCCGCCTGTGCAATCGCCTGTGAGAGACTTTCTGACAGTTCTGTATCATCCTGAATGACACGATATACCTTGATAGGATGGGGGATTCCCTTGAATATGCGTTCACCGACTTCTGCAGATGGTGCTTCGGTTCGATTCATGGTTTGATAGACAGCATCGGTAAACCACACCTCACCGGCCTCGGTAATACCTTCCAGACGGGCCGCGATATTTACCGCCTCACCAATCACGTCACCATCCAGAACATCCACCTCACCCACGTTAATGGCGACACGCACCTCTATCATCTGCTCAGCAGTAGCGTCTTGATTGTGCTTACGCAGAACCGCCTGGATGGCAATACCACATAAGACTGCATCGGTGGGGCTATCAAAATGCACCAAAAAGGCATCGCCGATGGTCTTGACGATGACGCCCTTAAAATACTGAAAAACCGGCACCAATAACTTTTCATGCACGGCTAGCAGGGTCTTGGTCTGCTGGCGTGACGAACCCGATGTGCGCTCGGTAAAGCCCTTAATATCGGTAAACATAATGGTCAGATTTTTTGTCAGCATACCTTTATCCCGTTTATTGTTTACCATCTGAAGAGTATTTGTACTCAGGGTTATGTGTCAACCAGATGATTGCCTAATACAATCCATGATCAATAGTAATATGTACAATAATACAGCCCGCTAGGCGACGCTAATACTTCACCACACAATCACTATGAACTTATATAATAAGGTTGGCGAACAAACGGACATCTGTACATAAGCATTGCCTTTACAGACGCGCAGATAACAATATATTACGCGGACTCAAACGGGATTCACAGAAAGTACCCAAACGGACCTGATACCCATGTTGTTGTAGATATAATGCCATATCCAGAACCAACCACAGTTCCAAGACTCGACGCATGGCATGACGCAATACCGAGAGCCGCATCACCTCCGCCTGCCTTTTCTCGCCATAGACTTCATAGCTGTGCCAATCAACATCCATGCTTAGTAAACTTTCCAGGCCTTGCCGCTTGGCCAGATGCCGACAAAACGTCTCAAAACTTCCGTTCAACCACTGTTTGTCTATGGAGGGGATAGAACGATAACGACTATCGCCACTAAGCTCTGCATACCATCCTAAAAACCCCAGCTTCCAGACCATCTCGCGATCCCTTAAACGGACTTCTCGTGCTTTGGATGTTACCGTTTCTGTCACAGCTAAACGCAGATCATCCCGGCTGAGTGTTAAACGTGAGGCCTTAGTGAATGCGCCATAGCCTTGTTCTCCATAAAGATGATAACAACAGGGGGCGATGTCGATGGCCGGACTTTGTTCCTGCACCGCCTTGCGAACAAGGTGGCGATGTAACTCACCACAGGCATGTAAGGCCACAACGTGATGCTGTTGCAGATTGGGTACTTGCGAAGAGAACACATCCACTTGTTGAAAAATCTGCTTCACCTTCGCCCTTTGTGAAAGCTGTTGTCCTGACTCACACAAGCCTTGGTCACGCTCCAGGGTGGTTACCGACACCGGTGCCTTACTCGCTAATATACGACCCAAATGACCCTTGCCACCACACCATTCGATCAACGGTCGGGAGATATCTCCCAGCACGGCACTAAAGGCGGTGATCTGCTGCCATTTACGACCGGGCACGGCCCAATCCAGGTGCTTCCAATTCTCTTTATCGTCCGAGGAAAATTCCTCTAGCTGCAATAGAGATGTGAAGCTTGAAAAGTGCGGTACAAAATCTGACAGCCAGCGATAGAGCTGTGCATCATCACTACGCAGTTGTGCCAGCTCTGTGTCCGATAGGCACAGCAATGCCTCGGTCAGTGCCGGATAATCCTGACACCATTGTGGTCGTGGCTGTTTAAAGGGTTGAGCTTGCCATAGTGGTTGTAATTCCAGCAAAATCGCTTCCAATGCCAGGAAGCGTTTATGCAAGGAGTCTTGCGGCCAAAATGGGGGGGTACTACTGGTCATTTGCTATGAAATCGATATTAACAACGATGGGAATGCATTGTAGCGGATTCCACAGCCTTTAAGTTGCTTGCAGAAAAAATTCTGCCAGCGAATTAAGCAATTGTAATCGCCTTATTCAAATACACATCCTGTATCGCATTCAACAAGGCGATGCCCTCGCTCATGGGTTTTTGGAATGCCTTGCGTCCCGAGATCAATCCCATGCCCCCGGCACGCTTGTTGATGACGGCGGTACGCACAGCCTGGTGCAGATCATCTTCCCCGGAGGCACCACCAGAGTTGATCATGCCGACCCGCCCCATATAACAGTTTGCCACCTGATAGCGCACCATATCGATGGGGTGTTCACTGCTGAGTACGTCATACACAGCTGGATGGGTCTTGCCAAATGTGAGGGCGGTAAAGCCACCATTGGTCTGCGCCTGTTTTTGTTTAATGATGTCCGCGTCGATGGTTGCCGCCAAATGGTTGGCCTGACCGGTGAGGTCGGCGGCCACATGGTAGTCAACACCGTCTTTTTTAAAAGCACTATTACGCAGGTAGGCCCAAAGCACCGTGACCATACCCAGCTCATGAGCATGCTCAAAGGCCTCGCTTACCTCCTCTATCTGGCGTCTGGATTCTGCTGATCCAAAATAGACCGTCGCACCAACGGCCACTGCCCCCATCTCAAAGGCCTGCTTAACACTGGCAAACATGGTCTGATCATATTCATTGGGGTAGGTAAGAAGTTCGTTATGGTTAAGTTTGACGATAAAAGGGATCTTATGGGCATAGTCGCGAGCGATACTGTTTAACACACCCAATGTCGAGGCAACCGCATTACATCCTCCCTCTATGGCCAGTTTGAGAATATTCTCTGGATCAAAAAACAACGGGTTCGGCGCAAACGAGGCTCCGGCCGAATGTTCCACACCCTGATCTACCGGCAGGATCGACATATAACCTGTGCCCGCAAGCCGGCCATGTGCATAGAGTTGGCCAAGACTTCGCAGCACAGAGGGTTTACGGTTTTTTCGCGTGACTATCCGATCTATGTAGTCGCGCCCTGGCAGGTGTATCGTCTCTTTAGGAATGCCATGACAGACATGACTGAGCAGGGAATCTGCCTCAGCAGCAAGCAGTTTAGTGATGTCCATGATCCACCGCCTGTATCACTGTAGTTTCGGTATCTCCAAGTATAGTCTGTGCCACCAACTTGCAAGAATTATTTCTATCCAGGCACCATCCAGACTATTTCCCAGACAAGCATTACTGTACCAGCAAGCGTCTGGTCATATGCAGGCGAACTTCAGGCTCTTCTGTCAGGGCATGAAACAGGTGATGTGGCCCCGTGGCCTCATCAATCTTCTGTTCCAGGTCGGGCCGCAGCTCACTATAAAATTCCAGTAGCCTGCGATCGAAAATATTTAGCGCCTGCGTAAGAGGATCTTTGCGTTGTCGCGCAAGGATGCGATCCAGTCCATCCTTATATATATCACCCAGGCAGATATGCACCGCGTTAAACAGGGTCACCCAACCGTTAAACCACAGCATCATATCGATATCAAAGCTCTCCCCTGCTGGTGGACCTTCGTTTAACACCTGCTGTAACAGATCCTTCTCCTTCACCGTCTCCCACTCTTCCAGCAGGGCGGCCCGGCCATAGCCATCGATGGTGGAGCTGGTCATAAGGATGGGGCTATCAGGATGCTTATCCAGTACAAAGGTGGCATCTTTGACCAATTGTGCAGGTTGCTGTGCTGCACGTGGATTACGCTTCAGGCGGGAAGATGCCTTGATATCCAGCACCTGTACCTGCTGACCACGTTTCACCAGCTCCTGTGCCAGACGCGCGAAGACGCCTTTTTCCAAAACATCATTGGAAAAATTAAGACTGGTCTGTTTATGTAGCAAGGCCAATTGGATCTGATGTGAGTAACGCGGATAACGCTCGACAATATTGGCGATCTTGGCGACTGGTATGCGCTCTGCCAGCAGCCCATGTTTATCCACATAGACCTCCTGATGGAATTCATCAAAGCTGATCTGTAATAACACCTTGGCCTGGGCCCACTTTTTTGGCCGGCTCTTCACCGCCTCGGCCATCTTAGCCAACACCTCGTTGGCTATCTGTGGGGTATCGGCAAAGTCACCATTCAGCAGGATGGCAAAGTTTTTGATATGCCGCATCTTGCGGATGGCAGCGTAAAAAGAATCCATCTGTTTGGTCAGATCACCGCCGGTAAACAAGACGCTGTCGGTGTATTGATCCACCAGATTAAAGATTAGATCCGGATCTTCGTTCTTCGGCTTGGGAGGACGCCAGGTAAACATACAATGGCGGCAGGTTTGTGGACAGCCCATGGCAGGGATGATGCCCATCTTGGCGTAACGGGGTTTGATATTATCAGAAACATGATCCGGCAAGGCATCTACCAGTGCCAGACGTTCCAGATCCTCGGCACCCAGCATCCCTTCATAACGATCACGCTCTTCACGCCCGACATCCTTAAACTGAACCATATAGGTCTGGGTGAAGAGATTCAGACCGTTCCATATATTGAGGATATCGCCAACCAGTATTTCTGCATCATTACCTCGACGTGCGAGCAGAGAGTGATATTCCTGTGACTGCTTGAGTTCTTGCCCCTGTCCATTTTGCCAATGGCGTAAATACCCACGCACAAACGCCTCTGCCGTATCAGACAACAGCAGGTCCATCAAAAAACCAAACTTGGGTCCACGAAAGGTCTGCAACACCTTGGCACGATAATTCTCATGCACATTGTGCTGTAACCAATGAAGCGCATAGAGATAGGTAAGAGGAAAACTCAGCTCGGCGGCATCGGCCTGATCGGCCAACATCGCCCGCATCGCGCCACCGGTGAGGCGATTGATCTCATCCTTAAAGCGCTGCCGCATGGTCGGCAGGTAGACCGCCAGCAGTGCATCCTGGTCCGCAATGCTGGCCCGGCCACCACCAGTGACCACGGCAACGCCGTGTACCCCGCTTTTTTCTATTGCGCTACTGGAGAGTGACATCTGCTAACCTGAAACCTTCATCAAAGAGTGTTCATTTTCGCACCTGGATAGAGGCACGTCCATGTAGTAAAAACCCTCCCAATGGGATGTGAATACCCTATGCGACAAGGTTTAGCACAGCATTTTGACCGTTCATTACATGGTGGTCACGATTTCAATGTCCCCTCCTTGCGTATCCCATTGATGCCCACATCATTGGGATGGTAGCGAAACGCCAGAACAACCACACCATTGCCCCATCTCAGATTGGTGATCTGCAGTCGGTGGACAAAGTCAGGCAGTTGCGGAGGATGAAATCTTATTTGCGGTTTTTCTGCCGAAAAGCTCAGGCCCAGGCAGGCCTGGAGAATATATAAGACCGCTCCGCTGGCTCAGGTTCAGGCTGTTACAACTTATATTCGGGTCATTTCAAAGTTCAGATGATCCTAATTATTGCTAAGCGGCATCTATAGATCGGTCCAAAGTCCCAGAGCCAGGATCTTCTCCCGTGTCTGAAAAAACTCTGTGATATTTGAACGCCCATCGTAATAAATGAGCGCAAGCCTCCACTGACGTCCTTCACTCGGCAGCTTTATCCCCAATTGCAGAGCAGAATCCAAATGCCAATCCAGCTCTTCCATGGCAGAAGTATCCAGCGCAAGATACCAACGCAGGCAGTTCACTTTCCCCCAACAACGTGGATCATGATATTCCAGCCCCGCTTGCAGGCGACCAGGTACCTGTAGATCGGTATTACCCAAACGGTAGGCCCATCCCGCCTCGGTATAAAACTTCCATCCTCCCTGCAGTGGTAGCCAGCCACCAAACAACAACTCATGGCGTGAATAACCGATACGCAGACGCCCGGTATCCTCCGCATACTCATCTCCGACATGACCTGATGTGTGGGAAAACGCCGCTCGCCATACCCGCCCCTTACTATCCCTGCGGGAATACTGCAGCCCGTATAATCCATCCCAGCCGATATTGTCATAGTTATTGCGTATATCAAACTGGCCCCGAAACCCTCCGGTAATACTTAATTGCCAGGCCGATTCTCTCTCGCGTTTTCCTATCAGGCCAAAGACACCGCCCACCTTCAGATCGAAGCGGGTTCCAGTGGTATAGGCAATGACAGGAGGCATAACCTGTGCATTCTCAATAGAGGTAGCGGTAGCATGAACATCGGCAAGATAAGGTGCATAGAGGCGACGCTCCGGGAAAAAGATATAAGCACTGTCGGAGGATCCAGCTTCATCGGCTCTTACTGTGATTGGGGTGAAGCAACCAAACAGCAACAGACCGATCAGGGCATTGCTTAAGAAGCAAGCGTCGTATCGTAACTGATATGTTTTCATACGAAGAAGGCCCATTGTTTTTACTTATAAGTAGCGTACGGAATCACAATATGACAGGCGTCACTTGTGGCAAATCTGCTAACAATACATTGTCTTAACTATATAGTGAGTATAGGAAATATCACCCGGCCATTGCCAGAATCTCGCTTAGCTTTAACGTGTAACGGTACCAATGGGTGACCCGGGATACGCCCTAACACTCCTGCGAGTTCTGCTCTCCCCCAAGTATTTCTAATAACGATTTCAGCGATGTGAATAGTCGAGAAAAGCTGTCTACTATTTGTAGGTTCTTAAATAGTTCTGGAGGTAGGTTATGGACACAAAGGTACAGATCAGTTTGGACAAGACGGTTTATGACCGCCTGCTAGAGTTACAGCTTGCACCCTACGACGATATCAATGCCGTACTTGAGAAGTTACTTTATTATAATGAGCACAAAAATAGTGATCCCTTAAATTTGTCTGTCAAGGAGCATCACTATACCTATGATGAAGAATTGAAACGCTATAACGATGGTGTATATTCTGGCTCTGGTATTGGAACCTGATTTATTTTGATTATGGAGTAGGCCTAAAGTTATTTTTTATGGCCTACTCCCGATTCTACAGAACCATATATCCTATATACCCTGCACCCTAAGATGCATAGAAAAACGAATCATAGTAGTAATATTTGTTATTACCCCTAGATACTTCAGCTGAGTTTGATCCGCACCACCTTCATCGCCTCCATTTCGATGCCTGCCACGATAAAGCTATCCGGATAATAGGTCAGATTCACCCTCGAACCGGTGAGATTCTTATACTTCACTTTACGTTTATAACGAAACGGCACATCAACACCTTCGATCATAATGGTATTCAGCAACCATTCACCATCCCCACGCTGTACATGCGAGGTAACCTTTGCATGATCGGTATGGATAAGTTTTTGATGTTTTTTTAATAGCTTGTCCGGATCCGAGACGACTTTTTTCTTCACGGTTGTACCTTGATGTATAAAAACAGGGGTAGAATTCAGATTACGACAATATTAGTAGAAACTCATTCTGTCCCCAAACATGCGTTTCTGCAAGACATGCAGCGTCTAACTACCCCGGTCATCTAAGTGGTAACTGTCTCCACTCGCTCCAGGCAATCTAAAAGCTCAATACTTTTTAGGGGTTTGTGAAGGTAAGCATCGAATTTAGATTTGATCGCCTTCTGATCTAATTCCATCTTGGAGTAGGACGTTAAAGCGATGATCTTCAAGGGAGGGTTCGAAGATTGTTCCACTATCTGTTTTGCCGCTATGTCTCCAGTAAAGTCGGGAAGTTCAAAATCCATCAATACCAGCTTTGGCATTTCCTTAATTGCCATCTCCACCGCATCTTTACCTGTACCGGCTATTAGGACTTCCACGCCCAAACCCTGCAAGGCTTGTTTCGTAGTGGTCTGATGCAGGGGATTATCCTCTACCACTAACACCTTCCAGCCTTTAATCTTCTCGGCGATGGCATCCTGATTCATTCCTATCGCACCCAGTGGTAAGCTAAAGGTAAACGTACTGCCCTTATCCTCTTCACTTTCAACCGAGATAACACCACCATTTCGGTGTATAAAGTCGGCACACAGGCTCAACCCCATTCCAGAACCGGTTTCAGATTCCGTACCCATACTCGAATAGGTTTTTTTATCTACCTGAAACAAACTTTCCTGAATCTCTGTAGATATGCCCACTCCATTATCCGCCACAGTCAACGTCAGCATATCCCCCACCCTAGCGGCGGAAATCTCTATCGTGCCTTTTTGATGGGTGAACTTAATGGCATTATTGATCAGATTTCTACCAACGGTATTAACCATTTCAAAATCCGCATAGGCGTATAGTTCCGGTTCTATATTTACATGCAACTGGATCTCTTTTTGTTGGGCAGAACCTTGATACAGGTCCATACAGTGCTCTACCGACTCCATCAAGCGGAAATTTCTAGGCTTACATTCAAGCACGCCATTTTGGCTGTTTGCCCAAGTTAATAGGTTTTCCAATAGCAGGTACGAATTCTTAGAGGCTCGACACAATATCGGATAAAGTTCATCCGTGAGATCCGCGCCGCATTTAGCCACATTGTTCAAGATGACAGAAACACTCCCAATTGGACCTCGTAGATCATGGCTGATGATGGAAAAAAACTTATCCTTGGTACGGTTTGCCTGCTCCGCCTGAATTTTTGCCTGAATAGTCATCTCGTAACTTAAAAAACTCTGCCGTTTATAATATTCCACCATATAACCACCAAAACCGCCCAATGCAATACTGGCAAAAATAAACATGTAATGGATAATCATTACATCACTGGGAAAGCTGCCAAATATCTGCATCACCAGCACATTAATCAAGATAAAAAACAGATTGTATTTTACCGACAATGTAAATGAGAAACCTGAGGCCACCCACACCCAAAGCAGCATAAAATAGGCCTCAACAAAATAGAGTGATACATCACCAGTGAGAACAATCACAAAATGGTTTGTCCAAGTGATGCTATTTGCCAAAAATGTAACAGTATAGATAAAGGCGACCGAGGGAATCCGAAAGGAGATCGCAATTAAAAGGCATAAACCCAGCCCCTGAAATAGGTGGATACGGGATGCAAAGTCCTGCATATCAACGGGTAAGGCAAAGTGATCGATGACCGAAAACAGGCAATAAAGTAGGCCAACAATGAATACCGCCCAACGCAACTGAATAAGGCGGAAAGGCTCGGTCTGCTGTAGGTAATTTTTCTCTAGTTCTTTATCCTTGAAACGAAGAGTGAGCTTATTAAATTCACCGAACTCCACATTATTCTCTTGGGACAACTGCATTCTCAAAATTCCAGGGCATCTGTTAGAACAAGCGATTCACAATCCCAGTGAGGCTGTCCCGTTTCTTATAATCATCCAATATATAGACAAGGCTGAATATCATTAGATCCTAATATTCAAGGATAGTCGACCCTATTATCGGCAGCTTTGAGCCACGGCTGAAGTTAATATAGAAAGTTTCTGTTTATATTTAGTCGGGGTGATATCGACGACCAAATCTCGAACAAAATACTGAGTTATTTAAGGTTTAGGCAGAAGAAACGTGGCTTATGTCTGCATGGAGTGAGAGGACTGATTCCCGATCCTGACTTATTCACAAATTAACTTAGAATTCTGCCTGTGGAAAAAAAATTCGTACTGTGGTACCGATACCAAACTTACTAGTCACTTGCACATGAGCCTGGTAGCTTTGTACTATTCCAAATATCACCGACAGTCTCATTCCGGTCCCATCCCCTATATCTTTGGTAGTAAAAAATGGGTCAAAGACCTTGTCGAGTATTTCCTGTTCAATCCCTGCACCCGTATCACTGACTGACAGCACAACCCAATCACCCTTGATGGACTTGTGTGTCACGGAGTTAAAAGTATCCAGTCCTAGCTCGTAACCAAGCTGTAATGTTAATACACCTTTTTTTTCCATTGCATCACGTGCATTAACGGTAAGATTTAGCAAAATTTAATTTAACTGAATTGGATTTAAATTGACGGCGGGTATTCCTCCCCTATATCCAGTTTTATCTCGATAGAACTAGGTACAGAAGCGCGCAACATCGAAACATCAACCCTTAATTGCTTATCAATAAACACACGCTCGCTTTTACTCTCATTTTTTCGGCTATATGTAAGCATTTGTGATACCAGGCCCATAGTTTCCATCTTATATGCCTGCTGCTATTGTTTTTGTAATCATTCCTGCTCTTGCTCAGCAATCTCTCTCTTTCGAATCTCTTTTTTCAGTATGCGATTCCAGAATACAACCATAATAATGGTAAAAACACTGACTACAAAAAAACATTCAACTCAAGAACATATCTTCCCTGGCAATATAAACAACTTATTTTTTGCGCCGCTTTTCCAATATCTGATTTTTAATACCATTTTGATCAATCGCATCTATTCCCTTGTTTGTTTTTTAAGCAATTCCTTATTACCCTTTTTGACAACTATTGCTGAATACCTTTAGCAAGATCAACAAACAGCCGAATAGTTTTGAGTCTTGTAGGTAAATAAATAGAGGGATGTTTTGGTTGCCTAAGAAAAGATATTTTTGTTCTTGTTCATCGGCATAAAGTGAGGATTGAACGAATATCAGTATAAGTCCAAGCAGACTTGATCTTATTCGGCAATATAAATAACGATGCATCAACTGCCTCGAACCTTAAACTCATATGCATATCAACTCGACAACGCTGATAAAAGATAGATAGTAGACCGCAGGCAAACAATACTCCACAAAAAAGCCGACATGCCGTCGGCTTTCAAGTACCAAATACCCCGTAGGGCTGCTAGGCGTTCTTATATATCTCAGCCCCGCCTTTTTTAAACTCTATCGACTTCTCTTGCATACCCTTCTCTAAGGCTTCCTGCTCAGAAAGACCCTGCTTCGCCGCATACTCCCTTACATCCTGCGTGATCTTCATAGAGCAGAAGTTTGGCCCGCACATGGAGCAGAAGTGCGCTACCTTATGTGCCTGCTTGGGCATGGTTTCGTCATGGTATTTACGTGCTGTTTCCGGATCAAAGCCCAGATTAAACTGGTCTTCCCAGCGGAATTCAAAACGCGCCTTACTCAATGCATTGTCACGCAACTGCACACCGGGGAAGCCCTTGGCCAGATCCGCAGCATGGGCGGCGATCTTGTAGGTGATGATGCCGACACGCACATCTTCCTTGTTAGGCAGGCCCAGATGCTCCTTGGGGGTGACATAACAGAGCATGGCGGTACCATACCAACCGATATTGGCGGCACCGATACCGGAGGTGATATGGTCGTAGCCGGGGGCGATGTCGGTAACCAATGGGCCGAGAGTATAGAACGGTGCCTCGTGGCAATCTTCTAACTCCTTCTCCATGTTCTCCTTGATCATATGCATAGGCACGTGACCGGGGCCTTCGATCATCACCTGTACGTCATGCTCCCAGGCGATCTTGGTCAGCTCACCGAGGGTTTCCAGTTCACCGAACTGGGCCGCGTCGTTGGCATCGGCCAGACAGCCGGGACGCAGACCGTCACCGAGGGAGAAGGAGACATCATAGGCCTTCATGATCTCGCAGATCTCTTCGAAGTGGGTGTAGAGGAAGCTCTCGGTGTGATGTGCCAGACACCACTTGGCCATGATGGAACCGCCACGACTAACGATACCGGTTACACGATTGGCGGTGAGCGGTACATGTTGCAGACGCACACCTGCGTGGATGGTGAAATAATCCACGCCCTGTTCTGCCTGTTCGATCAGAGTATCACGGAACATCTCCCATGTGAGGTCTTCGGACTTGCCGTTGACCTTCTCCAGTGCCTGGTAGATGGGCACGGTACCGATAGGCATGGGTGAGTTACGCAGGATCCATTCGCGGGTCTCATGGATGTTCTTGCCGGTGGAGAGATCCATCAGGGTGTCGCCGCCCCAGCGTGCGGACCAGACCATCTTCTCCACCTCTTCTTCTATCGATGAGGTGACCGCAGAGTTACCGATGTTGGTGTTGATCTTCACACGGAAGTTGCGGCCGATGATCATCGGCTCCACTTCCGGATGGTTGATATTGGCGGGGATGATGGCGCGACCGGCAGCCACTTCACTACGCACAAACTCCGGCGTGATCAGATCGGGGATATTGGCACCGAAGGACTCACCTTTATGCTGGCGCAGAATCGGCTCGTAGCGTGCATCCGCACGCAGCTCCTGCAAACGGTTGTTCTCGCGGATGGCGATGTATTCCATCTCCGGGGTGATGATGCCCTGACGTGCATAGTGCATCTGCGAGACGTTCTTACCCGCTTTGGCCTTGCGCGGCTTACGGATATGTTCGAAGCGCAGGGGCGCCAGTTCAGGGTCGGTTTCGCGGGCCTTGCCGAATTCGGAAGATGGACCCTCCAGCAGCTCGGTATCACCGCGCTCTTCGATCCAGGTGGTACGCACATCGGGCAGACCTTTCAACAGGTCGATCTCCACAGTGGGATCGGTGTAGGGACCGGAGGTGTCATAGACGGTGATGGGGGGATTCTTCTCTACACCCTTGTCGGTATGGGTATCGGTCTGTTCGATCTCGCGCATGGGCACGCGGATATCGGGGCGTGAGCCTTCGACATAGATCTTCTTCGACGCGGTAAAGGGCTGGATAACCTCGGCGGAGAGCTGGCCGGATTGGCGCAGAAATTCTTTCGGATTGGCACTCATTTTGTCGTCCTCTTCGATAACAGGACGCAGCGACTTGTCTCTATGCAAAGTTGCTGCTTCCCTACGCTGGCATTAACCAGATCAGGTTCTAAGGGTCTATCTCAGTATCACGTAACGGCGTGAAACACCCCTAGCGGCATTTCCGACATTCTAGCACAGCTACTGGTTTGTATGATGATTTTGCCTCCCTCGTAAAAAAATTCAGGATTCAGCATATGATTTTGAACAAATTCGTCCATATTTACCAATATCCTTAAGAAAAATAGGATATCGAGGCAAGGGAAATGAAACAATCTGTCATCGTCGCTGCACTTTGTACGCTGGGGAGCTCGGTTAATGCTGACGAAAAATGGCCAAAAACCATCTCGTTTGATGCCGGTCAGGCACTACTTTCAGGCATGTTAATCGATTCAACACTACTGACATTCAGCTACGAAAAACCTCTTACCTACACCTTGCAAAAACACCGCTCTGTACGCTTCAGCCTCTATACTGGCTCACTCTGCACGAATAACTGTTGGGACTATGTTGCTATAGGCGCTGGCATGCGTACCTATTCGGGTAGCCATACCAACAGCAGATATTTCTCCTACGATGTGATTGCCGGCTCCCACGAACGGGATGGCTTTGTGGTTGGAGCAAATGTCGGCCTGGGCTTTACCACCATGGCAGGGAAAGATCTTATCGCCGATCCGTATATCAAGGTCGGAACCGGAGGCGTAACCTTAGGTATGAATCTGGGAATGAAGTTTTAAACAGTGTTCTCCATAAACACTATTATTACCGGGCGATAAATTCAATCACCCGCCTGATCGTAGCACCATTGCGCAAGATGCGCCGATGGCCTAATCCATGGGTCTCCAGCCACTCGGATCCTTGCCAGGCCTGATGCAGTCGCTGCCCATGGCTGACATCCACATCATGGTCGTCATGATCGTGTACGATCAATGCCGGAATGCCCGTGATCTGTTTGGCGTTCACCTCTGGCGATATATCTTGCCAGATAGTCCGTCCTGATTGTGGCTGCAGGCGCTGCTCAATCCGTCGCTCCAGTCGACGCTGCACCGAGGCAGGGATGCGCAAGGCATGACAGAAACGCTCCACTAGATATTGGATAGAGGCCGGCGCGCTAATACTCACCACCCGTGATACCGAAAGGCCATGGTTGAGGGCATAGGCCGTTACTGCACTGCCGAAGGAGTGAGCGATGATGCCCTCTACCGGCCCGTACTTGTTCACCACCGCCAGTGTGGCATCTGTAAGGCGAAAGATAGAGGTCCAACTGCCGGGGCTGCGGCCATGGCCGGGGCCATCAAAGGCCACCACCTGATAGCCAGCCTCAACCAAGGGCTTGGCAAAGCTGCCTAACTGGGTACCACGACCATTCCAACCATGTATTAACAGTATGGTCGGACCCTGGTCTCCCCAATGGTAGACCGCCACTTCACCATGTTCGGTTGCCACACTGTCGCGCTCAGCCTCCGCCTCCCAACGCTGCTCCCTCACAGGTGGCGCATAACGTCGGGTTGAGAACCACAGTCTATAGGCATAACGTGCGGCTAGGCCTGGTATCAGCGGTGCCAGATACTGAAAACCCAGTCTTAACAGGCGCAGAACAGTGGGTATTCCTCTGCGAACACCACGTTTTTTTAAATAGGCGGCTTTCTCTGTAGACCTATTTTGTTTAGTGGGCCGTATATCCATAACAACCTTTAATAATCCAAGTCATTGAAATACATTATTCTATTCGAAAGTGCTTATTTTTATAAGCTTATCGCCGGATTAAAAACACTAGCCCAAATATGGTTTTTAAGCCGTCAGAAATACTTGTATCCGCAATGCAAAGAGCTTAACCTTTTCACCTTGTTATGGAATGCAATAGGAAGTGAATGAACGCTCTTAATCTCGTACAAGCCCGTTTCAATATGGTAGAACAGCAGATTCGTCCCTGGGACGTATTGCACCAGGATATTCTGGTGTTGCTGGAGAAGCTGCCACGCGACGAATTTGTATCTGAAAACTACAAGAATCTGGCCTATGCCGATATGCGCATCCCGCTGGGTAATGGTCAGTTCATGATGGAGCCCAAGATCGAGGCTCGTATTCTTCAGGCACTGGAAGTGCAGACAAACGAAAAGGTTTTGGAGATCGGTACCGGTAGCGGCTATCTCACCGCTCTGTTGGCCACACAGGCCGAGCATGTAACCAGCGTCGAGATCCACCCGGAATTACAGTTGCAGGCCAAGCAGCGTCTGGCCGCACATGACATCAAGAATGTCACGCTGGAAACCGGTGATGCCGCCAATGGCTGGGATGGCCAATACGATGCCATCGTCATCACTGGCTCCCTGCCGCTGATGCCCGATTACTACAAGCAAGGTCTGAATGTTGGTGGCCGACTATTCGTCATCTGCGGTGATGCTCCCGCGATGGAAGCACGCCTCGTTACCCGTCTGGGGCAAGACGAATTCAGCGACGAAGCCCTGTTTGAAACCGATCTTCCCGCTTTGGAAAATGCCCCACAGCCCGATAGATTCTCTCTCTAAGATTCTTCCTTATGCGTCATTTCAGCGTTACCCAACTTAACGACTACCTCAGCCGGGTGGAGAAATCCCCCGTGCTGCTGGACGTGCGTGAGCTATGGGAGTACGACATTTGCCACCTCAAGGACGCCTCTCTGATCCCCATGGGGCAACTACCCAATCGTGTGGAAGAGTTGAACAAGGATGAAGAGACCGTGGTGATCTGTCATCATGGTGTACGCAGTTTGCAGGTGTGTTATTTTCTCACCAGTGCAGGCTTTACCAATCTCATCAATCTATCAGGTGGACTCGCAGCATGGGCGCTGGATATCGACAAAGACATGGCTACTTACTGAACTGGTCACTGTGTCTCCTTATCTGTATCCCTGTTCCACTGTTCGCTGATGATCTAATCTCCATCTATCACTTGGCATTACAACAGGCTCCTGAGATGCGCATCATGGAGGCCGACATGCAAGCCGCTGAGGCCAAACGCCGAATTGCCCTATCCAGTCTGCTGCCATCTCTGGAGCTTACTGCCCAACAATCCGACCATAGCGGTGAGACGATATTACCTCCCCCGGCAGCCATAGACAGCTATAGCGCCAGTAACTACTCACTCTCACTGTCGCAGACCCTCTACGATGGCAGCGCCTCCTCTAACTATGACGCCGCCCAACTGGATGGGTCTGGAGCCGCCTACCTTTATCAGGCACAACGCCAAAGTCTCATGGTTGCACTAGCACGAGCCTATTTCCAGCTGCTCGCAGCACAGTCTAATATGGCGCTGGCCAAGGCAGAAAATGCCGCACTGGACTTACAGTTAGAGGATACACGCAAACGCTATCGACTGGGCCTGAATACCATGATGGAGGTACATGAGACCCAGGCTCGTTTCGATCTCTCATCCGCGAATGTATTAAAGATTGAACAACAGCTGGATACCTATCGTGAGCAATTATCCCTGTACACCGGTCAACAGCCAGGTACCCTGCTATCGACGCTGGACAATATGGTGTTGTACTACCCCGATCCGATCTCCATCGAGAGTTGGGAACAACTGGGTCTACACAATCATACTCAGCTAAAGGCCAGTATTGATGCCACCAAGGCCGCCAAGTCCCGTCTCTCTGCCCAGAAAAAGGCTCACCTCCCAACCCTGGAGTTGGGCTATGACTACAAACATCTAAGCAATGACAGTGCCTCGGGCTTACAACAAAATACCCAGACAGTGGGCATAGAATTCACTCTGCCTATCTATTCAGGCGGAGAAACCAGTGCCAGGATTGCACAGGCCAGGGCCATGTTTCACAAAGCCCAGGCAGAGGAAGCACTGACTCATCGACGGGTGCTGGGGAGTGTTCGTCAGGCCTACCTGCAATTAAAGAGCAACATTAATCGCGTTAAAGCATTACGTCGTGCCCTGATGTCACAGCAAAGTGCGCTTAAGGCCACCCAAGTAGGAGTCAGTATTGGAAAACGTACCAATCTTGACCTTCTTAATGCACGCCAGGAAATGCTTAATGCCAGGTATAATTACAACCTTGCCCGATATGATTATCTTGTAGGTACATTGGAGCTGTATCGTAGTGCAGGGATCCTCGATGAAAGCAGGCTACAAATGGTCAACAACTGGTTACAATAACCATTAAGAATATTTAGGGTTTGTCTCTTATGCTATGTCAGACAGAACAGTCTCAGCTTATACTGATCGATATACAACAGCGTCTTGCTGAGGTGATGCATGGCGAGTTAAAGACCCTTGCCATCAACAATAGTGCCACCTTGGCACGAGCGGCAGGCCTGCTGGGCATTCCTCAGATAGTAACGAGGCAATATCCTAAGGGCTTGGGAGAGCTAGTAGCGGATATAGAAGATACCCTGCCCACAGATCAAGCCCTGATCGACAAAACCAGTTTTTCCTGTTGTGGTGTAGCGCTGTTTATCAAGGCCCTGGACAACCAGCGTAAACAGATCATCATTGCCGGTATGGAAAGTCATGTGTGCGTCCTGCAGACCGCACACGAATTGGCAGAACAGGATTATCAGGTCTTTGTCGTCGAGGATGCCGTTTGCTCACGGCAGCCTCTTAACCATCACAATGCAATCGAACGCATGCGTCAAACAGGGATCATCATTACCAATACCGAGTCTGTCGTCTTTGAGTGGTTAAGAGATGCACGCCATGAACACTTTAAGACCATCTCGCAGATGATTAAGTAATGAGTCTGGAGTCACTTACCCCCACTCCTGCCGCAGGCTTCGATATGCCACTGGCAATACTCAGTGCCTGTCATGATCGGATCCTGCGTTTTTGTGACATGCTCGAGCGACTAGCAGAGCATATACAGAATAATGGTGTAGATCTGCAGGCAGTAGAAACCGCCAAGCTTATCCACAAATATTTTTCTACTGCGGGAAAGCATCACCATGAAGATGAAGAGAAGGATCTATTCCCTCTACTCTTACATCATGATGAAGGATTGGGGAGCCTATTATCTCGCCTTGTTGAGACTCATAGACAATTAGACTCCAACTGGGAACAGTTAGAGCCAATCCTGTTATCATTGGATACCATTGAAAGCAATAAAGAGGCCTTCACAATATTGACATACAGCTTTGCAACATCAAACCGTAATCACATACAGCTCGAGAACCGGGAACTTTTACCTTGTGCGGCTTTATTATTAAGTAATACGGATAACGAATATCTAGGGCAAGCCATGGCCAAGCGTCGTGGCGTGCCATACCGTAAACAAACAAAAATATAATACTGAATTTTACTATGAACCCACGTATCTTATCTGTCCAATTTCTTAGCCCAAAGTATTGGCCCATCTGGATCATATTACTGCTCTTGCGTGCTCTGGTTTTACTACCATTCCCTGTACTTATTAAGCTGGGAGAAGGACTGGGTACATTACTCTACCACCTGCGTCTCAAGCACCGTCATATCGCAGAAGTAAATATCGCTCTTGCCTTCCCAACGTTAAGCGCCGATGAACAACAGAAACTGGTGAAAGAGACCATTAAGGGCACGATAATCACTCTATTTGAGTTACCATTGTTTTGGTGGGCCAGTAATACACGTCTGCGTAAACGTTTTGTGATTGAAGGCATGGAGAATATCGAGAAGGTACTGGAGCATGGCCGCGGAGCCATATTGATGGGGGGACACTTTACCCCCATGCTGATGTGTGGCCGAATGCTGGCAATGGATCTTCCATTCAATATTCTGGTAATGCCTGCCAAGAACAAATTATTCGAAGCGATCATGCAACACTATCGTGAAAAATTCTATGCTGGCATTATCAACAGCCATGATATTCGAGGCATGGTGAAAGCATTAAAAAAGAATGAGATTTGCTGGTACTCTCCAGACCAGGACCTCGGTGGAGACAACATTGTATTTGCGCCTTTCATGGGCATACAGACGGCAACCATAACAGCTACATCACGTCTGGCGAAACTATCAAAAGCCCCCATCGTACCGATCAATTTTGAGCGGATTAAAAATAACCGCGGGTATCGACTAAAGATCCTGCCTGCTTGGGAAAATTTCCCCAGTGGAGATGATGTAGAAGATGCCACACGTGTAAATGAGTTTCTTGAGCAGCATATCCAGGAAGTTCCGGATCAATACTTATGGGTACATCGTCGCTTCAAAACACGCCCTAAAGGCGAACCGAGTTTATATAAATAAAATGAAACTACGCTCTATTCTTATTCAATATCAAATTCTGTTATATATTCTATCGCCAATAATAGGATTCATAACGCTGGTCATGGCCATACGTAATAAAGATCGTCGTTATTTTTTTGAGAGATTTGGTATTTATAATAAAAATATCACTCAAAACAGCATGTGGTTTCATGCCGCATCAGTCGGTGAAGTGATAGCTGTATTACCACTATTAAAGGCAATAAGAACTCGCCATCCTGAACAGACATTTTTGTTAACTACGGGTACACCAACCGGGGCTAGGATTGCACAACAATACATGCCAAAGAATACCTCGCATATCTACTTACCTATTGATCTTCCTGGTGCAGTAAAACGTTTTCTTATTCATACAAAACCAAAATGTGCCATTATAATGGAGACTGAATTATGGGCAGATCTTTACTATCAGTGCCATAGAAATAACGTTCCGATTTCTATCATTAACGCAAGACTTTCACACCGAACACTTCGTACCAATGCATGGATGTATCGCCTTTATGCAGAAACACTTAGCCATGTCAGTAAAATCCTGGCTCGCTCTGAAGAAGACGCCAATGGTTTTATGACTATAGGAGCAACGTCTTCAAAAATTAAAGTTATTGGAAATATAAAACTCGCCACAATTGACATTTCAAACATTCAAACCTTAAAAGAAATTAAACGTCCATATGTTCTTGCTGCTTCAACTCATGATAACGAGGAAGAACTAATCGCACGTGCATGGATAGAAAAATTTGATAATAAACTACTTGTAATAGCTCCACGACACCCAAATAGAAGTGTCCAAATCGAAAAGTCCCTAAAGAATATAACCCAGAATCTTGCAATACGAAGCAAAGGTGAGCCGATTCAGGATGCTACTCAAATCTATCTTGCAGATACTCTAGGTGAGTTATTAAGCCTTATGAAAGGTGCCGATATTATTTTCATGGGTGGTTCATTAGTCCCCAAAGGTGGTCACAACGTTATAGAGCCCGCACGATTTGGCAAGGCTATTATTTTTGGGGAATATATGGACAATTTTTCTGAAGAAGCAAATCTCCTCCTGAGTGAAGGTGGTGCGATGAAAGCGAATGATATTGAAACCCTGATGAATATAATAGACCATCTTTCTATAGACCCCGAACACAAAAAAACTCTAGAAATGAATTCCAGGCGCATCATTCACTACGGCAATGATATTATGGATAAATATTTATCAGCGATAGAAGATCCAGTCCAGAACTTCAAACCAAACCATCTTAATATACCATCGCAATAATTATATTACTCATATCCATTTGGATTTTTCGATTGCCAATTCCAAGAATCACGACACATATCATTCAATGTCTTTTCAGACGCCCATCCGAGTAACTCTTTTGCCAAGCTGACATCAGCATAACAACGTGCTATATCACCTGGACGACGTTCAACAAATTCATATGGAATTTTAATTCCTGTTGTAACCTCAAATGCATTTACCAACTCAAGAACAGTATAACCAGAACCAGTACCAAGATTTACCGTTATAATATCATCAAAAGAGCCCATTGCTTTTATTGCAGCCACATGCCCCTTGGCAAGGTCTACAACATGTATATAATCTCGCATACCTGTTCCGTCTATGGTGTCATAATCATTTCCAAAAATTTTTAATTTATCCAGAATACCAATTCCGACTTGAGTAATATATGGCATAATATTATTCGGTGTACCCATTGGATCTTCGCCAAACAAGCCAGATTCATGTGCACCAATAGGATTAAAATAACGCAACAAGGCAATATTCCAATCCTTATCTGACACATGCAAGTCGTGTAGAATCTCTTCAATTATCAACTTGCTTCTTCCGTATGGATTAGTAACCGCAAGAGGGAAATTCTCTTTAATTGGGACAACATCTGGTTCACCGTATACCGTCGCAGATGAACTAAAAACAATATTTTTTACATTGAATGCATCCATGACCTGGCATAGATTTATTGTACCGCCGATATTATTATCGTAATATTCTAAAGGCTTTGCTACAGACTCCCCCACAGCCTTAAGCCCTGCAAAATGAATTACAGCACCAACATCATAATTTGTGAATATTTTATTTAATGCATCTTTATCACGAACATCATCATGGAAAAACTCAATACTATTACCTGTTATTTTTCTAACTCGATCCAGAGAAATCTTACTACTATTAGATAAATTGTCTATTACAATAACATTGTATCCATTTTCTAATAGTTCAATGCATGTGTGCGTACCAATAAAACCGGCACCACCAGTAACCAATACCCACATAATCTTATTTATTCCTATAGGCCATATCATAAACTCGCTTTAAACACACAACTTCTTGTTCAACAGTCCACTTTTCTTCAATTGATTTTCTAGCATTTTTTTTAACTGAAGAGAGTTTTATAGGATCTTGCATTAGAATTGATATTCTCTCAGTCAACTTATTTATATCACCAACGGGATATAAGTAGCCATTTATTCCATCTTCCACTATTAAAGAATTTGTTCCTACATTTTCAGTTGCTATAACCGCCGAATCCGTTGCCATAGCCTCCAGTGGCACCATCGAACTTCCCTCTGTATATGATGCAACAACAACAATATCGAAAATATTGTAATACGGCCTAGGATCTTCTACCTCTCCAACAAAATGAAAACGATCGTCCAATTTATTACGTATAATGTTTGATTTAATATCAGCTATATAGTCACTATCTTGTGCCTTTGCTTGACCCAGAATAATAACATCCCAATCTGGATTCATTTGCAATATTGGTAATACGGCATCAACAAGATCTTTTTGTCCCTTAAGGCTACGTATCCGCCCAACGATTCCAATTGTATATTTTGATATTATCCCCAGCGATGAAGGCAGCATATTAACTACTGGAAATTTTTCAATATCCAGTCCATGCGGAATTATTGTATTTTCCAGAGACAGATTGTCAGAGGCCAATTTATTTAGGGCAATCACATAGTCAGCTAGGCCATATAAAAATCTTGTAAGCCAACTTGCCCTTGTTGAGCTATGGCGTGTGGCGACGAGGGTAAATTTACAAAAGAAAACCTTCATCAGCAAAGCCTTAATCAGTTCAATATTTCTATGAACATGTACGATTATTTTTGTTTTGTTTTTATTAAAACTTCTTATTAATCGAATCAATTCGTAGAAGTTCAAATTCTGAAAGTTTGTATTTAGATTACTCCCATGCCAAACCACAGTATAATATTTACTCAGCTCAGGAAGGATGTTTTCAATGCTAGTAGTCACACCTGTACGTCTATGATGAATATGAAACTGTACCACCAGTCCTTCACCCATTGTCTTTACTCTGATATTTTAGTGACTTTAAAAATGCATATTTATTGAACGTATATTGTGCATGTATTGCACTTAATAGTATGCCACGCCAACCATCTAATATAGACAAATACAAAAATAGATCTTTAAATAATGCCCAGATTGAATGTATAAAAGCAGATGATAACGTTGTTGATATATTATTTTTATGTTTATCAGTAGCGGAAAGCACCGCATATTTATTTAGTTTTTCTAACTGGTGAGGTAGAGACTCATAAGAATTATGCAGAATACAGCCTTTACTTATTTTAGAAGTTCTACCAGTAACCCGAACGGCTTCATGTACAGCTGGCTCGGTAAATCCACCAAATCCTCTCTTAAATAGAATTAATGGTTTACGCTTTAATACAGAGCGAATATATTTACCAAAATAAAATAATTTTACAGGAATCTTATATCCATTATATTTACTATTATGAGATAAAACCTGGTCAATCTCAATTTTTAATCTATCAGTAACCACTTCATCTGCATCGACTGACAATATCCATTCACATGTGGCTTTTTCTAATGCGCGGTTTTTTTGCCTTCCATAACCTGGCCAATCTGTTTCATAAACATGCTCTGTATATTTCTTCGAAATCTCAACCGTTCTATCTTTGCTACCACTATCCAATACAATAATCTCATCCGCCCAGTTATACACGGAGTGTAATGTCTCAGAAATTACGCGCTCTTCGTTCTTGCATATAATGATAACCGACAGACTAGCACGCTTCATGTTGCTCTTCCTTCCGATAGGAGGCAATCAGCAATGCCGTCATATAAACATACATAGTTGTAAGAGCCATACCGTCAAACACTGATACCGTTAGACTGTAAATCATATATGAGAATACTAGCAAAATTGCAATATATGAAATCGCTTTAGTTTGATCAGATTTCGAGTAAATACCCGAGTAGAAATATTTAGTTATTGAAAAAAACAACCCGAACACGGTAATTAGACCTAATATTCCTTGTGTAACTAAAGCATTTATATAGGTGTTGTGTGGAGATAAGTAGCTTGCGGCGATTTTATTGCCTGTTATATTTTGTATACTCGGTTGATAACCCCCGATACCAACTCCCAATACTGGATTTTTTTTAATGACCTCAAGAGAAGCTGACCACATTTCAAATCTTGCGCCGAGAGAAGAACCTTTATTAATTCCTTGCTTATAATTTACTATATCTACTATAGCCTGATCTATTCTTTTTGCCACACCTGTTGACTGAACATGATATGAAATAATGAACACCATTGTAACTATCACACTAACCAACAGAATCTTCGTTCTATACTCTTTCATCCACAACCAAACCAATACCATGACAACAGGCCAGGTTATCCATGCACCTCGTGCACCAGAATATATACAAGCAATCAAACTCAATACTCCAGCCACAATGAATATGTTCTTATAAATCTTATTTTTTTCAAACATAGATAGAATCAAAAGAGCTATACCAACTATATTACTAACATCTCCATAAACTAAGTGATGAGAAATCCCTTTTGCTTGCCGTGAAAGAATCACAAATTCATAACTGCCTACCACAAACAAAAGAACCGCAGTTATAACAAGAGACTGCTTCAACACAAAAAATGGTTTTTCAAGATTGAGAGCAGAAGCAAAAATAAAATAAACAACACCAAAATTCAAATAAACTTGTAATTTATTATCAGCTTCAGGATAAAACTGTCCATTAACTATGTGCTGGTACAACATCGAAACGACAGACAACAAAAAAAACAATAAGAACCAATTAAAAACCTTCTTTTCATCAGATAAAAATTTAACTTTATCGCCATAGAAATACAAGCTTACTCCCAACATCGTAAGTAACAGATATATAAAAGAAGAAAGGTGATCTACTAATAAAAGAACAGGCATAAACAGAATAAACAGAAAGCGAATAAAATTGTTCAGGTAATCATTTCGTCTATCCATGACACAGCTTCTCAATAATAGTATGAAAACGATTAGTAAACGTATGTTCAAATAAGGTTCGTCTATAACCTGCTATAGCCACCTTTTCACGCTCTTCTTCATTTTTTAAATAATACCTTATCTGATCAATCAACTCGTCAACAGAGGTATATATAGCTAACTCACCCCCAACATTATAATATTTTTCCAAGCCACGAGTATAATATGTAAGCATAAAATTACCTGACCCACATACTTCAAACGGCCTGGCTTTTTGTTGTTCAATTCGTTTATTATTTTTCACAAAATCGCGTAGAGAATTTAGAGATGATGAAAGGTATCGTACATCATAAGAAATACTATTAGATATATTTAGATTAATCTTGCTTCTATTATAAATAGCAACCATATCTTCAGGAGATACTCTTCCATTTTTCCATTTGCGCCCATATGTTTCTACATTAATTCCAGCTTTTTTTAGCTGCTTCATGATCCAAGTACGATATGGAAGCTTGATACCTACAAAACTAACATCGATATCCTTAATAACATCTTGTTTTATATTTAAAAACTCATTTGACCCAAACGGTACATGCATGCAATTTTTATATCCCAAGTCTGCATACCTCTCCAAACCAAACGGATCTGGCGTACCAAACAAATCAAAATATTTTGCCCAGTACTCTGTGTATTCTGTTCTCCAGGTATCATCTTGAAAAAAGCAAAATGTTTTCGTATATTGTTTAATATTTTCTAATGCCTCAGGATTAAACTCATCCTTATAGAGTGCGAAAATTGTTACTTCAGGTTTTTCGTCTCGAATTAAAGCTTCGAGTTTATTATTCATGGCTTCTTTATTTGTATTTTTGATTTCTGCTAAAAAATCAAAAAAAACCACCTCATGCCCCATTTCCACTAGTGGTCGATAGTATGTGCTATATTCATATGACATTCCCCTTTCTGGTATACCATAATCGTAATACATACATACTAATGCAACCTTCATACATCACTCTCTGAATATTTCTCTATCAGCAACTTACTCCAGACACTCTGACTTCTAACAAAAGGAAGCCGCAGTAATACAACAAGATAATTTACAAAATTGTTATTTCCAGAATATCTATAAAATGGAGTCCGGTATTTATGCACTTCTTTTACACCACGTGCTAAAAGAGCGTTTAACAACCGATAAACTACTGTGTCATTTGATGCGTTAGCAACAATACGGAAACCATTTCTATCAAGAAGCTTCGTTAATCCTTCAATTGAATATATTACTCGATGACATGGCTTCCAAAAATTTATATCAGCGTCGATTTTAATATTTGATGAACGTTCATTTATTGTAGGTATTCCTAAAACCAACTCTCCGCCATTTTGTAAAGAAGCGTGTATGTTTTGTAAAAACTGGTCGGGATTATCCAGATGCTCAAATATTGCGTTAGCATAGATAACATCATAACAACCAGTTACCTTTGTTGCTTGCTCTACTCTGTCACCGTATTCAGGGTATTTATTTTTAAATTCCGATACAGCTTCAGATGACAAATCTATTCCGTATACATCCTTACCCCTACGAAGATATCTACGAATCCACCGCCCATTTCCAAACCCAATCTCCAAATAATTATTTTTCTTATTAATATTTTTATTTATTTTATATTCAATATATTTTGACTTAATGAAACTCGGATTTATTACAATATCAATCAATCGATATATTTTGAATAATACTTTATACAACGAAACACTTTTCACGTTATAGTATTCAGCCTGCTCAAAGTATTCAGCATTCTCTTCTTCTGCACTTCGTTGTGATATATATCTATATGTTCCACAATTTGGACATAAAGAATACTCTCCGAATTTAGTATTTTTTAGCTCAGTATTACACGCCAAACACATAAAACTCATTATTCAACTACCATTCTTCAATATATATTCAGTCCCACAATAGGGACATTTGGCTCGCCCTGTATCACCTATTGGTAAATATACCCTTGGATGAGAATTCCATAGTGTCATACTTTCTACAGGGCAATGCA
>JAOUJT010000137.1 GCA_029883105.1 Gammaproteobacteria bacterium | reverse complement strand
TGCAGCGGTGGTAACCATGGGCATCATCGCCCTGCCTGCCATGCTCAAGCGTGGCTACAACCATGAGATTGCCCTAGGCTCGATCATGGCTGGTGGTACCTTGGGTATCCTGATTCCACCTTCCATCCTCGCCATTCTGTACGCGGTGGTTGCACAACAATCTGTGGGTGAGCTGTATCTGGGCGCCATCGTTCCCGGTTTTATGCTCTCCTCTATGTATGTGGCCTATGTGTTGATTCGTGCCAAGCTCAATCCAGCACTGGGTCCAGCCCTGCCCGAAGAGGAGCGCATCAGCTTTAAAGAGAAGTTTCTTCTGTTGGGCAACCTGGCGGCTCCGCTGACACTGGTCTTTCTGGTACTAGGTCTGTTGTTCGCCGGTATTGCTACCCCGGTAGAGGCTGCGGGTATCGGTTCCTTCGGTGCAATCATCGTTGCCTGGATGCACGGACGTTTTGATCTGGTGGCCCTGCGCGATGCCTCGGTCTCCACCGTCAAGGCCTCGTCCATGGTGTTGTGGATCATCTTCGGTGCGTCTATCTTCGTAGGATTCTACATCCTTCAGGGTGGTCAGGAATTTATTACTGAAACCATTCTGGGTACCGGACTGTCGGCCTACGGCATCCTGTTTATCATGATGATCGTGCTGGTACTACTGGGTATGTTCCTGGACTGGGTCGGTATCCTGCTGCTGGCAGTGCCGATCTTTGTACCTATCATCAAGGCCCTGACCTTCGACGGCCTGTTCGGTCTGCCGGGTGTCGACTCTGGTGATGTCGCCCTGTGGTTCGGTGTGCTCTATCTGGTAAACATGCAGATGTCCTTTATCAGCCCACCGTTCGGTTATGCCCTGTTCTATCTGCGTGGGGTTTGTCCTCCAGAGATCAGCATGGCGACCATCTTCCGTTCGGCACTGGTGTTCCTGGGTCTACAAACCTTGGGACTGATCCTGATGATCGTCTTCCCTGCCCTGGCTACCTGGTTGCCATCGCTAGTTTACGGTTAGTCAGTCAATACAAACTCCCCCGGTTCTACCCGGGGAGTTTTCATCCTATCCCTATTACATCCGAGAGTAATATGAGCTCACACAGCCATCACGAAACTGAATTCCACACCCATCGTGACACACTGGTTAACGCATTGCGTAAGGTCTTAGCTGACGATGCTCTGTTATATCAAAGCGAAGATCTGAGCCCTTACGAATGCGATGGCCTGTCGGCCTATCGACAACTGCCTATGGTGGTCGCTATCCCTACCACCATTGCACAGGTACAGGACGTCATGCGTATCTGTAATCAACTAAATGTGCCCGTGGTCGCACGCGGCGCCGGTACCGGCCTGTCCGGTGGTGCCCTGCCACATGCACAGGGTGTACTGCTGAGCCTGGCACGTTTTAAATCGATCCTGAATATAGATACAGACAACCGTAGCGCTACCGTACAACCCGGAGTGCGTAACTTGGCCATCTCCGAAGCCGCCGCCAAATACAGACTCTATTATGCTCCGGACCCATCTTCACAGATCGCCTGCTCCATCGGTGGCAACGTGGCGGAAAACTCCGGCGGCGTGCACTGCCTTAAATACGGCCTCACCGTACACAACATCCTGCAACTGAAGGTGGTCACCATCGAAGGCGAACTGATTACCATTGGTAGTAATGCCCTGGATGCACCGGGCTATGATCTGCTGGCGCTGATGACCGGTTCCGAAGGTATGCTGGGAGTGATTGTTGAGGTAACCGTAAAACTGTTGCCGACACCGGAACGCGCGCAGGTACTGCTGGCTGCCTTTGACGATGTGGTCAAGGCTGGCTCTGCGGTTGGTAATATCATTTCTGCAGGCATCATCCCTGCGGGTCTGGAGATGATGGACAAGCTATCTATCCAGGCGGCCGAGGATTTTGTTCATGCGGGTTATCCCACCGATGCAGCAGCTATCCTGTTATGTGAGGTAGACGGGACCAACGAAGAGGTCTCTGATCATATCTCTGCGGTACGCGAAATATTACAAAGTAGTGGTGCTACTGAAGTGCGCACAGCCAAAGACGATGCTGAACGCGCCACCTTCTGGAAGGGGCGTAAAGCCGCCTTCCCCGCCATTGGTCGCATCTCTCCCGATTACTATTGCATGGATGGCACCATTCCACGTAAACATTTGCCGACGGTATTAAAAGGTATTGAGGATCTCTCTAGCGAATACGGACTGGCAGTGGCCAACGTCTTCCATGCCGGTGACGGTAACCTGCATCCACTGATCCTCTATAACGCCAACGTTGAAGGCGAACTGGAGCGCACCGAAGAGTTCGGAGGCAAGATCCTCGAGCTGTGTGTTGAGGTGGGTGGCACCATTACCGGCGAACACGGTGTAGGTATGGAGAAGATCAATCAGATGTGTGTGCAGTTTGAAACAGCCGAGCTGGAACAATTCCATGCGGTGAAACACGCCTTTGATGCAAAGGGTCTGCTTAATCCCGGAAAGGCGGTGCCCACCCTGCATCGTTGCGCCGAGTTCGGTGCCATGCACGTACACCACGGTGAACTACCCTTCCCTGAGCTGGAGCGTTTCTAACATGGGTCTGAATATAAACGAGGACATCAGCCAGTCGCTGCAAGAACGCGTCAGCGCTGCCATGAACAGCAAGACCGCACTGAAGATCGTTGGCGGTAATAGCAAAGCATTTTATGGTCGTGAAACAGATGGAGAAATCCTCAATGTTAGCGGCCACAGCGGTATCCTAAATTACGAACCCACCGAGCTGGTGGCGACAGTACGTGCCGGAACAAAACTATCCGAGCTGCAACAGGCCTTGAGTGCACAAGGACAGATGCTGCCCTTCGAGCCTCCGCACCTGGGTGAGAGCGCCACCGTTGGCGGTACCGTTGCCACCAATCTATCCGGTCCCCGCCGCCCCTTTGGCGGTGCTGTACGTGACCATGTACTGGGGGTGAAGATCATCAATGGCAAGGGCGAGATCCTGCACTTTGGTGGCGAGGTGATGAAGAACGTTGCTGGTTACGATCTGTCACGTCTTATGGCCGGCGCCATGGGCACCCTTGGTGTGTTGCTGGAGGTCTCGTTCAAGGTGAACCCGGTAGCAGAAAACGAGCTCACCCTCTATCGCAACTGTTCCATTGATACCGCCATTACTACCATGAACGAATGGGCCAGTCGTCCCTATCCGATCAGTGGCGGTGTGTTTGATGGCGAGAATCTTTATATCCGTTTTTCCGGCAGTGAAAATGCCGTAGAAGCTGCGCGGAAGAAATTTGGCGGTGATGAACTGGAAGACGCTAATAACTTCTGGTTACGCATCAAAGAACAGCAACATGCCTTCTTTGGAGGTGATGCTCCGTTGTGGCGACTGTCGCTAGCTCCGGCATCTCCCCATATTCTGTTACCCGGCAAGACCCTCGTCGATTGGGCCGGTGCGCAACGCTGGTACAAGGGCGAGGCCAACGCCGATGATATACGCCAGGCGGCACAGAAGTCTGGAGGTCATGCTGTGATGTTCCGTGGCGGTGATCGTGATCAAGCCTTCCAGCCTCTGGATCCGGTGGTCATGCGTCTACACAAGAATCTTAAACAGGCCATGGATCCCAATGGCATCCTTAATCCCGGCCGTCTCTACGCGCAGCTGTGAGTTAGAACATCATGCAAACCTCCATTGTAGAAAACATATTAAATACACCCGTGGGTCAGGAAGCGGATAGCATACTGCGCCGCTGTGTGCATTGCGGTTTTTGTACCGCCACCTGCCCCACCTATCAATTACTGGGGGATGAACTGGATTCCCCGCGTGGCCGCATCTATCTGGTCAAACAATTATTGGAAGGCACAGCGGTCAGCCGTAAGACCCAGGTACACCTGGATCGCTGTCTGACCTGTCGTTCTTGTGAAACCACCTGTCCCTCCGGTGTGAACTATCATCGTCTGGCCGACATCGGTCGCGAGATGCTAGAACAAAAGGTACGCCGTCCCCTGTACGAACGACTGATGCGTTACAGCCTGCGAAAGATCTTGCCCTATCGTTCACGCTTTTCACCCTTGGTAAAGATCGGTCGCCTGTTCAGTCCTTTGCTGCCGGTGGTGATTAGCGACAAGATCCCGACAAAACAAGATGCCAAGCCCTGGCCGGTTGAAAAACAGACTCGCTCCATGCTGGTACTGAATGCCTGCGCCCAGGAAGAAGGCGCACCCAATACCAATGCCGCTGCCGCTCGTGTGTTGAACAAGCTGGGCGTGCAATTGATAGATGCCAATAAGGCGGGTTGCTGTGGTGCAGTCAGTTACCACCTGGCCCAAGCTGAAGAAGGCAAGGGCTTCATGCGCAACAATATCGATGCATGGTGGCCTTACATCGAGAATGGTGCTGAGGCCATCGTCATCACCGCCAGCGGTTGTGGCGCGATGGTGAAAGAGTACGGCGATGTACTTAAGGATGATGCTGAGTACGCAGACAAGGCAAAAAAGATCGCCGCGCTATGCAAGGACATCAGTGAAGTCCTGAGCAGCGAAGACCTAAGTCTCCTACATGCTCAAAGCAAAAATACAAAGGTTGCCTTCCACTCGCCCTGTACCCTGCAACACGGCCAAAAGATTACCGGCGTGGTAGAAGGCATTCTGGAAAAGGCTGGTTTTAGCCTGACCCATGTACCCGACTCACATCTGTGTTGTGGCTCCGCCGGCACCTATTCCATTTTACAAGGCAAACTATCCAAACAGTTGCTGGGCAATAAGGTCGTTGCACTGGAGTCTGAGCAACCCGAGGTGATCGCCACCGCAAACATCGGTTGCCATCTGCACATCGCCAGTGGGAGCAATGTGCCGGTCAAGCACTGGATCGAATTACTTGAAGAAACACTGCCACAAGAACAGCTTGAGGAATAGAGCATGGCTGAAACAATAGGTTTTATCGGTCTTGGCATTATGGGCCAGCCCATGGCCATCAATCTACGTAAGGCAGGTTACGAGGTTTGGGTACATGCCCGCCGTCCTGAGTCTATGCAACCGGTGGTTGCCGCAGGTGCCACCGCTTGTGACAGTGCGCGCGAAGTCGCCGAACATGTCTCTATTATCTTTACCATGGTCTCCGATACTCCGGATGTGGAGGCGGTGATCCTGGGCGAAAACGGCATTATCGAAGGGGTTCATACGGGCTCTGTGGTGGTCGATATGAGCACCATCTCCCCTACTACCACCCGAGTTATCGCCGACATGCTGGAGACCCAGGGTGTGGAGATGCTGGACGCACCGGTGTCCGGTGGCGAAAAGGGTGCCATCGATGGCGCTCTGTCGATCATGGTCGGTGGCAAGGCCGAGGTCTTCGAACGGGTCAAGCCCATGTTCGAAGTGATGGGCAAGAACATCGTTCACATTGGTGATAACGGTGCCGGTCAGGTGACCAAAGCCTGTAATCAGGTGGTCATCGCCCAGGCCATTTCAGCCATCGGCGAGGCCTATCTGCTGGCCGAGTCCAATGGTGTGGATCCGCGGAAGGTGCGCGAGGCACTGATGGGTGGTTTTGCCGGCAGTCGTGCACTGGAGTCACACGGTGAACGTATGCTGGATGGTAACTATCAGCCTGGCTTTAAGGCCAAGCTACACCAGAAGGATATGCGTATCGTCATGCAAACCGCCGAGGAGATGGGTATCGCCCTGCCCGGTGCCGCAGCAGTAACACAACTGATCAATACGGCCGTCGGCCAGGGCATGGGTGAAGACGACTCCATCTCTATCTTCCGCCTGCAACAGAAACTGTCTGGTGTGAAGGTCAATAAAGACTAAAATATTTACCTGAGCTTTGTAGCATAAATAAAACCTAAGGGGAGAATACAGTGGCAAGGATAGCCTACTCGATTCTCCCCTTTTTAATCTCAAGATGACAACTTCATAGGTACTACAATGGATGAGCGAATCAATATAGCCGGGCTTCAGATAGCCAAGCCTCTCTACGACCTGGTGGAGAATGAGATTGAACCTGGTACAGGGATTAAATGTGAACAGCTATGGACTGGCTTTGCCCAAATCATTGAGGATCTGGCGCCGCGTAACCGTCAACTACTGGCAAAGCGCGATGCACTTCAGGCAAAGATTGACAGCTGGCATCTACAACACAAAGGTAAGCCGCATGATCATGCTGCTTACAAGGCATTTCTTTATGAGATCGGCTATCTTCTGCCTGTCGGTGAAGACTTTTCCATCACCACTGCCAGGGCCGATCATGAGTTCACCTGCATCGCCGGACCACAGCTGGTGGTACCGGTCAGTAAGGCTCGCTATGCACTGAATGCGGCCAACGCACGTTGGGGCAGCCTGTTTGATGCGCTGTATGGAACCGATGCACTGCCTGAAACCGGTGGTGCCGAAAAGAGAGGCGCATTTAACCCGGTACGTGGTGCCAAGGTTATCGCCTATGCCAAGGCATTTCTGGATGATGCCGCGCCCCTAAAAGGCGGCAGTTATGTGGATGCCATAGCCTATAACGTCGATGATGGCGAACTCAGCGTCACCCTCTCTAGTGGCGAACGTACCGGCCTGGCTAATCCGCTGCAGTTCCGTGGTTATCAAAAAGATGCGGGCGAAATATCTTCCCTGCTCTTGATGAATAACAATCTGCACATCGAGATCACCTTTAACACCGACCATCCAATCCATGAGCTACACCCCACCGGCATGAGGGATATCTATCTCGAATCCGCCATCTCTACCATTATGGATTGTGAAGACTCCGTCGCCGCAGTGGATGGTGATGACAAAGTACATGTCTATCGCAACTGGCTGGGACTGATGAAAGGTGAACTCTCCTGCACCTTTACTAAAGGAGGCAAGAGCGTCACCCGTAGTCTGCAACCTGATCGCCGCTACATGGCACAGGATGGTAGTTATTTTGATCTACCCGGTCGCAGCCTGATGCTGGTGCGCAATGTCGGCCACCTGATGACCACCGATGCGGTACTGGATAAAGATGGCAATGAAATTTTCGAAGGCATGCTGGACAGCCTCATCACTTCCTATTGTGCGATGCATGATCTGAAGGGCAACAGCCACTTCCAGAACAGTCGTTCCGGCAGTGTCTACATCGTTAAGCCTAAGATGCATGGTCCCGAAGAGGTGGCGTTTGCGGTAGAGTTATTCAGTCGCATCGAGGATGTGTTGGGGCTGGATCGCAATACCCTCAAGATCGGCGTCATGGATGAAGAACGTCGTACCACCCTCAACCTGAAAGAGTGTATCCGCGCAGCCAAGGATCGTGTGGTCTTCATCAACACAGGTTTCCTCGATCGTACCGGTGATGAGATCCATACATCAATGGAAGCCGGTCCCATGCTGCGCAAGAATGATATGAAAGGTTCGCGCTGGTTACAGGCCTATGAAAACTGGAACGTGGATGTCGGTCTCTCCTGCGGACTATCCGGCAAGGCGCAGATCGGTAAAGGCATGTGGACCATGCCGGATATGATGGCGGCGATGATGGAGGCCAAGCAGGCACACCCCGAGGCCGGCGCAAACTGCGCATGGATCCCCTCGCCCACGGCCGCCACCCTACATGCTATTCATTATCACAAGGTCAATGTGTT
>JAOUJT010000136.1 GCA_029883105.1 Gammaproteobacteria bacterium | reverse complement strand
ACACCGTTAAAAGAGCCTCTTTAACTTCACCACCAGCCCCATTACCCGCAGAAGCATAGACCGGAGCAATAGACTGCAGTAACCCAGACCACTCAGAATGGGACTTGCCACTGGACATAATCGCCGCCATCGGCGTAGTCACCAACAACTTATAACTAGGCGCATTCATCATTTCCAGGTTAATGTTTGTTTTTTCCATTTTATTCTTCTCTTTTAAATTTAATGTTTTGGCTAATCAGGCGCTGGCCGCGAGAGCGCAGCGATAAGGTAAGCAGTCTGAGCAGGAATAGTAACTCCTTCGTTGTTAAGCCCATTGTTAGGCTTATTACTTAATTCGTATGATTGGTTCTTCATTTAGTCTTGGATCATATGAAAAAACGACATATGCTTCATCGATTAGCGACGTACTGATTAATTTATCTTTTTTAAACAGTCTTTTAAAGCTTTCGGAATCTAGTTCGCTTTCGTCAGTGTGAATCAGGAGGACATAACGACCATATTTTTTACGTAGTTTCTCCTTCTTTTTAGGGTTATCTTTTTTTGCCAATATAGTATTTAATTTTTTAGTTAAAAACGGTTCCGTCCATTCAGGCCCGAACACATAAGCCAAATTCTTTTTTACTTGTTCTTCTATGGATTCTTGAACCACCAGTTCGGTTACCTCGATGGCAAACTCGACGGATGACTGGCTAACTATACAGTCGGGCGGGTCACCGCCCTCTGTAATTTTGGTAAATCCAGACTCTCCATTTTTCTCTAAATTACCAACCAATAAAGAACAAAGATGAAGCTCCATTACATCTTTCTTGTGCCAGTGAAAGAATGAAGCATGTTTTCTTGGAAGAGAAAGTGACTTGCGCATTTCTTTTGCCACATCACTCCAATCTATTTCGCTCATTCATTCCTCCAATTAAACCTAGCATTATATTAGAAATTATTACCAGTATTAGGAATATGCCCAATACTAGCCACATATTTTTATATATGGACATTTACTTCCATTATTCGCTATCAATCCATATAGCTCTGAAAGCTCATTATCCTCGAAATTATCACACTTAATTGGACGAATGTAGTTTTTTGCTAACAATCACCCCCATGGCTAACATAACCGCCGTTCTTAATTCCCGTTAGCACTCGCTGAAATTCATCGCAAAAATCAGGAAAGCAGCGAGCACTGTTTGCACTCGAAGAGCATACAAGCACGTGGCGCGATAGCGGTCGTGCGACGAATCAGCAGGAAGCTGATTCGCACAGCTTTAGCTGCCCCGAAGGGGTGAGGCACATGGACGTGCCGAATGAGTTACGCAGCGCCTGATTTTTTCGGTGAATTTCAGGGACCGCGATAGCGGCGAGTGGTCTGGGGAGAGTTCTTTGCCTACTTTCTAGCGGAAAGAAAGTAGGTCGCCAGCGGTGCGATGAACCGCATCAAAATAAAACCCGTCGCGACAGCGACACAAAACCATCACTTTCAAACAAGCATAAAAAAGCCGACACATCCGTCGGCTTTTCTAATAACAAAAATAGAAGCTACTTCACCACCCTCAACTTCGGCCTCTCAACCTTAGCATCCCCCTTAGGCCCACCTGTCGGAGTATCCCCCCCACCCTCAGGTGGCGGACTACCATCCGTCGGCGGCGTATCCTCTTCCCCAAACACCATCCCCTGCCCATTCTCACGGGCATAAAGGGCAATCACGGCGGACACGGGAAGAAAGATATCGGTGGGTGAACCACTAAAGCGGGCATTGAATGAAATATATTCATTGCCCAGCTCCAGGCCCATCACCGAGGAGGGACTGATATTAAGTACGATCTTACCGTTCTCAATAAATTGATGCGGTACGCTAACACCTTCCATCTCGGCGTTCACCAGAATGTGGGGCGTCATACCATTATCCACCACCCATTCGTGCAGAGCACGAATCAGATAAGGACGACTGGAGGTCATAGGTGTATCCATATTACCGAATTATTCTCAAAGCAAAGGGATGCAAACTAGCGCATCTCCCTTTCCATTTCGGTCAGGCTGTTTACAAACGACTCTCTTTCGAACATGCGCTCTGCATAGTCGAGAATGCCTTTGGCCTGGCCCGGTAATTCCACACCGAGGGCTGGTAGACGCCATAACAAGGCACTGACATTACAGTCCAGCAGGGAGAACTCTTCGCCCATGAAGAAGGGGCTGGCTTCGAATACCGGAGATACCGTGGTCAGACTATCACGCAGGCTTTTACGTGCCTGTTCGGCCTCTTTACCATCCGCGATGATGGTTTCCAACAGGCTATCCCAATCCTTTTTTACCCGATACAGCATCAAACGCATCTTCGCACGGGATACGGGATCTACAGGCATCAATGGTGGATGAGGGAAACGCTCGTCCAGGTATTCCATGATCACCTGAGGTGCGTACAACACCAGATCACGATCTACCAGAGTAGGAACCGAGTTATAGGGATTCAGATCGACCAAATCCTCTGGACGGTTATCGGGCTTCACATCAACGATTTCTACATTAATGCCTTTTTCCGCCAGCACGATACGTACACGGTGGCTTTCAATGTCACTGCTATCAGAAAACATTGTCATAACGGAACGTCGATTGGCAACTACGGCCATTGGGTGACTCTCCTGCATTCATTTCAAAAATGAGAAAGAGCAAGTGGGCCTTGGGCCCACTTGCTCTCGGTCTTCAGCGTTACTGAAAGTATTCGCAGATTAGGTCTGCGATTATTCTGACATCACTGTTTAGTGAACGTCCTTCCAGTACTCTCTCTTCAGATAGTAGCTGACTACGAACAGTACGAAGAGGAACAGCAATACCCAGATACCAATGGCCTTACGGGTCTGCTGAATGGGCTCGCCCACGTAGACCAGGAAGGCAGTCAGATCACGGGCAGAAGCATCAAACTCGGCAGGACTAAGCTTGCCTTTGCTCACATACTTCCACCCAGTACGGTGATGTTCTTCGTTATAAACAGGCTCTTTCAGACCTTCCAGTTCCCACAATACATGGGGCATACCCACGTCCTTAAAGACTGTGTTATTGACACCAAAGGGACGTGAGTCGTCTTTATAGAAACCAATAAGATAGTTGTACAACCAGTCCTGGCCACGAGAACGAGATATTACACTCAGATCAGGTGGTGCTGTACCGAACCACTTTGCACTCTTTTCAGAGGGCATGGCGATGGTCATGGTTTCACCCACCTTCTCGGAGGCAAACATCAGGTTGGCTTCTACCTGCTTGTCGGTCAGACCGATATCACGGCCCATGCGGTTGTAACGCATGTACTGGGCAGAGTGACAGCTCAGGCAGTAGTTAACGAACAGCTTGGCACCACGTTGCAGTGATTCCTTGTTGTTCAGGTCGATGTCGACCTTTTCCAGGTGCACGTTACCGGCGGCCAGAGCCATACCGGGTAATACGGCAATAACGAATGCGATGATTAATTTTCTCATTTGTCTGTCACCCTTTCCGGTACTGGCTTGGTCTTGTCTACCGTGGTGTACCAGGGCATCAAGAAGAAGAACAGGAAGTACAGTGTTGTGAAGATCTGTGCCGCCAGGGTTTTGCCCGGGGTAGAAGGCTGAGTACCCAGGTAGCCCAGAACGATGAAGCTGACCACAAACACCGCAATCCACGACTTGTAGAGCATTCCGCGATAACGGATGGATTTGACGGGGCTTCTATCCAACCAGGGCAGGAAGAAGAACACCACAATGGCTAGTCCCATGACCACGACACCGGGGAACGCAGAACCAAATATAGGCGGCACTGCACGCAACATGGCGTAGTAAGGCGTGAAGTACCAAACCGGAGCGATGTGCTCGGGAGTCTTCAGCGAGTTGGCAGGCTCGAAGTTGGCGTGCTCGATAAAGTAGCCACCCATCTCCGGCGCGAAGAAGACAATGGCAAAGAACACCATCAGGAACACCACTATCAGCATTAGGTCCTTAACGGTGTAATAAGGATGGAAAGCGATGCCGTCCAGAGGGATACCATCGGCGCCCTTGGTCTTCTTGATCTCTACGCCATCGGGGTTGTTGGAACCCACTTCATGCAAGGCAATGATGTGTGCCACCACCAGACCGATGAGAATCAGCGGAACAGCGATAACGTGGAAGGCGAAGAAGCGGTTCAAGGTGGCATCGGAGATAACGTAGTCACCACGGATCCAGATGGAGAGCTCTTCACCAACAAACGGTACGGCGGCGAACAGGTTAACGATAACCTGGGCACCCCAGTAGGACATCTGACCCCATGGCAGCAGATAGCCCATGAAGGCCTCGGCCATCAGGGCAACGTATATCAGCACACCGAAGATCCAGATCAGTTCACGTGGCGCCTTGAAGGAACCGTAGATCAGGCCACGATACATATGCAGGTAGACCACCAGGAAGAATGCCGAGGCGCCAGTGGAGTGCATGTAACGGATAAACCAGCCACCGGGCACATCACGCATGATGTACTCAACCGAGCCAAAGGCCAGTGCGGCATCGGGCTTGTAGTGCATGGTCAGTAAAACACCGGTGACGATCTGGATGACCAGTATCACGGTGGCGAGAATGCCGAACATGTACCAGAAGTTGAAATTCTTCGGAGCATAGTACTTGCTCATGTGGTCTTCAAACATCTTCGTCAGCGGGAAACGGGCGTCTATCCAGCCCATGAAGCCATTATTATTGCTCATTAAGCTGCTCCTTGATCGACACCAACGAGGATCTTGGTCTCGCTGAGGAATGTATAAGGAGGTACGACCAGGTTCGTAGGGGCAGGTACGCCTGAGAACACACGGCCAGCCAGGTCGAAACGTGAACCGTGGCAAGGACAGAAGAAACCACCCTTCCAGTCGGCACCCAGATCAGCCGGGGCCAATTCAGGACGGAAGGTCGGAGAACAACCCAAATGGGTACAGATACCCACCAGTACCACATATTCCGGCTTGATGGAGCGGCCTGGATTGGTGGCATAGTCCGGCTGCTGGGCAGACTCCGAGTTGGGGTCGGTCAGCATGTTATCGATACCGGGCAGATCCGCAAGGTTCTGCTCGGAACGACGGATAATCCATACGGGCTTACCACGCCATTCTACCGTGAGCTGTTCGCCGGGTTTCATCTTGCTAATATCCGCCTCCACAGGTGCGCCGGCCGCTTTGGCTCGGTCACTGGGAGACATGGAATTCACGAAGGGCACCAGAGCTGCAACGACGCCTACACCACCTACTACGCTTGTAGCTGCGGTCAGGAATCGGCGTTTGCTGGTATCTACGCCATCTGTACTCATCAATCCACTCCTAGATTTGGGTTGATTGTAAAACACCAAAAGTTTACAAAAATTGTTTATTCTCAAGCAAAAAGGTCAAGAATAAGAAAATCTTGGGCCAAATTCTTAGCCCGCTAGTTTCGTATAATGACACCCTCACGGTCAAGGTCTCTTAAGGGATATATCGCTATGCAGGGTTGCCGATGTCGACAAATTCGTGCTGTAGATCGAATTTTTCTGACAAATGTTGCCCCAGGGCCATCACCCCGTAGCGTTCCGTCGCATGATGACCGGCTGCATAAAAGTGGATTCCCAGTTCACGGGCGATATGGACGGTATATTCCGAGATCTCGCCGCTAAGATAGGCATCTACACCGAGATCAGCGGCCTGTTCGATATAGGACTGTGCGCCACCCGTGCACCAGGCAATGGTCTTCACCGCCCGCTCATGACCGGCGATATATAGTGGCTTGCGTCCCAGCACCGTCTCGATGTGTGAGGCCAGCTGTTCACCGGCCATGGAGGTGTTCAGTGCACCATAGAGACCGATATCGGGGCCATTGTCGCGGCCAAAGCCTCCATCTGCGGTAAAACCCAGACATTGGGCCAATTGTGCGTTATTGCCCAGTTGCGGATGCGCATCCAGCGGCAGATGGTAGCCCAGCAGATTGATATCGTGGTCCAGTAAGGCCTTGATACGTCGATACTTCATGCCGATGATGCGAGGGTCTTCGCCTTTCCAGAAGTAGCCATGGTGCACCAGCAGGGTGTCGGCCCCGCGCTCTATGGCCGCCTCGATCAGGGCCTGAGAGGCGGTAACGCCGGAGACGATGTGTTTCACCTGTCCACTTCCCTCCACCTGCAAGCCATTGGGACCATAGTCCTTGAAGGCTGCCACATCGAGGAGGCCGTCCAGATATGTGAGTAATTCGCTACGCTGCATGTGCTGAGTCTTCGTATCTCATTAAGCGGCTTTCTCTCGCTTGCCGGTTTCGGTTAGGATGGTGGCAATTTTTGCCACAGCCCACAAAGCATAACGCCATGTTCACTCAGAATCGATTGAAATTCCTCTTCCAGGCCATCGTCTACGGTTTTGCCGGTGCCTTCCTGCTGGTTCTGCTACGTCCGGAACTGTTGGGCATGGGTCAAGATACGGGCATGAGTAGCCGCCCCTTGAATGGCAACACTGTCTATTCATTCTCCTCGGCGGTATCCCGTGCCGCCCCGGCGGTGGTCAATATCCATACCTCTAAACGGGTACCGGTGAGCAATGATAGCCATCAAACCGGGGATTCCATCCTAAAACGCTATTTCGGCGAGATGCCGGAACAGCAAAAAACCGAAAACAGTCTTGGCTCCGGGGTTATCTTTAGTGCGGAGGGTTACATTCTCACCAATAATCATGTGATCAAGGGGGCCGATGAGATCCTGGTGGCCCTGCGTGACGGGCGTATTGCTCCGGCCCGCATCGTCGGTGTCGATCCGGAATCGGATCTGGCGATATTGCAGGTTCGACTGGATAATCTGCCGGTGATCGAATTAGGTGACTCTGAGTTGCTGCGTATTGGTGATGTGGTGCTGGCCATCGGCAACCCCTTCGGCGTCGGACAAACCGTCACCATGGGCATTGTCAGTGCCAAAGGCCGTAGCCATTTAGGTATCAATACCTTTGAAAACTTTATTCAAACCGATGCCGCTATCAATCCCGGTAACTCCGGTGGTGCACTAATCAATACCAACGGCCAGTTAATGGGCATCAATACCGCCATCTTCTCCAAAAGTGGTGGCTCACAGGGGATCGGCTTTGCCATCCCGGTGATGCTGGCGAAAAATGTCATGCATCAGATCATCGAGCAGGGCCATGTAAGCCGTGGCTGGCTGGGGGTAGAGATCTATGAGTTGACGCCGGAGATCATGAAGGCCTTTGGTGTACAAGATATGGCCGGTGTGATCATCGTCGGTGTGATGCAAGATGGTCCGGCTCATGCGGCAGGCTTGCAGGCCAATGACATCGTCATACGTATCAATGATAAACCTGTTAGTGACGTTCGCCGGGCGCTAAATCTGATCGCCCAAACCTCACCCAATGACGCCATCACCCTGGATGTGATCCGTGACAAACATCCGTTGACCCTAAAGGCTGTGGTGGCAGAACGACCCGTGATAAAACAGTAAGCTTCGCCGGCAGAAACCTACCCGTTCACTGCCGGAGTCCGTTCTACGTTTCTGCTTGCTGTTTACCTTTGCCATCTCATTCTCTGTATTTCACAACCGTGGCGATGAACGTAGGCAAGACCGTGTAAATCCTGCTGGGAGTCATGGTGCTGATGATTATTACCACAATATTATTGCCTGACGAAGTAAAAGCGGAAT
>JAOUJT010000135.1 GCA_029883105.1 Gammaproteobacteria bacterium | reverse complement strand
AGCCGCTGGTCGGGTGAAGATATTCACCGGTCCGGCAATGGGAGCAACCAGATCTACGCTAACCAGCGAACCGGGAACGGCAGTAAAACAGGTTTCTGCCGTTGTGCCGTTGGAGCCGTTATCAAAGCTTATCTCGGCCCAGAAACAGACCTCTCCATTACTCGGTATATATAGTGGAGCGGTTGATGTCGCCACAGCTGAAACCGTCTCTACCGTATTCGGACGCCAACCAATGTTTGCATTGGTACGTGCCTTGATCAATGCCGTACCAGAATCCGGTCCAAACACGGTCACTATAGCCTGTGCGGCACCCATGCTTACATCACAGTTCCACCAACTGAAGTGACTTACGCTGGCCTGCATGGCAAGACCGGTAGGTGAATCTACGGAGGTGATCACGGTACCCACCCCTTCCTGTTGCCAAATACCAGTGGCTTCATTCAATGACCATAGTGGTATCAAGTCACCCGCGACGATGGGGGTTCCTTCCTGATAGGTACTCAGATAGATGGGGATAATAACGTTGGCGGTCTGCCCTGCTGCCAGTTGTAGTGGCTCACCATTCTGGCTGAATTCAAACTCAACCGTACCCAGACTTATAATAGGCGTATCGTCCAGGGCTCCTTCCAGAACACCAGAAAACTCACCTGGGAAGGCCGCCAGAGATGCTGGTCGTGATACATCGACAGGGGTAATGGTCAGGTCGATATTACCGGACACGGCTATTCCATTCACATCAACAAAACTTCCCGCTATCACAGAAACACTTGCGCCATCGCTACCAGTAAGAGTGGCATCGGCCGCAGCACTGAACGTCTGTGTTGTACCGCGGGGAATCATGATGATATCGAGAAATACATTGCCATTAGCTGTTGGACTTCTGGCTGGTGCCACCTGATCGGCATAACCTGCAGCTGAAAATTGAATAACAACGTCACTATTGGCCACTAGTTCGACACCAAATTCGCCACTCGCACCACTAGTTGTTACCGCAGCAGAAGAACCGGCAGATAGAACATTAAGCGATACACTCGACAGTACCGTACCATCCACGGCCGTGATACGACCAGAGATGGTCGAGACAGGCATCTGTACGGTCACGGAAACCGTGTCTCTCGCCAGAAGTTCACCATCCTCATCGCTGACGCTAACGGTGAACACCAAAACCTCACCCACATTGGTTGACGTCGGGGCCGTGAATAATGGCGTCAAGGTATTGCGATTAAGCAGTTCGACCTGAGGACCAGAAGTTTGAGTCCAACTTATAATATTATCGTCATCATTATGACGACGTGAAGATTGTTCATGCCACTCGTACTTGTAATGTTTGTTTTTATTCAGTCCTTTGTGTTTAGCATTTTGATTTTTTCCGTTGTTATTCTTTTGGTGATTACGGCCCTTGTGTTTATGCTTATCATCATCGTCATCATCTGCACTAACAATAATGACTGCGGATAACTGTACGTTATCACCAGCAGTAACGGTCTGATCATCACCGGCATTCACAACAAGTTGATTCTCACTCGCAGAACTGACAGAGACAATGAACGCAAACATGAACGCAAACAGGATCTGTATCAACCGTATAGTTTTGATATTGATATCCATATACCTTTCTCCTCGACTGGGATTACACCCTATATTGGCTATTCAAGTAATCCATACATGACATTTATATGGGCATTTGGATAACTTATATTTGAAATTTTAAAAGGAACAGAGCGAGATGACAGTAAAGCAGTGTTCTTCCCTGAACCTGGATGCAAAGATAGAGGATAAATCTGCATAATTCTACATATATGGTATAAGTATGCGGTAAATATAAGCAACAATATTTTATTTGTTAATCAAGAGCACATAAAACATGCCCCATCATTATATAGAATATCTCTAATATTATTAAACCCTAAAGATAAATTGACGAGAAGTATTTTATTGCACTAGTTGCACACATAAAACCATCAAAAAAGTTATCGACTTATACTGCCACGTAATCTCTAATAAAAAGTAGAACGATAATCGTCTCAACACTACTCAAATATAGTTTCATTTTAAACAATACCTGAATATTTTATGCATAAAATTTAGGGCCATCCATTCTCGAAAACATATATATGTGTGTAGATAGCCATACCTTGCAGCTATGGACTGCAAATACAGAAAAAAATGTAGTACAGCAATGAAATTGTCAAACATTCATACTAAGCAATGGGCAACCATGTTGACACCTACAGTACAATCTATAAAACAGTAAACTTAATGTTAACGTTTACGGAAACAATTTACAGCCAGCCAAATATGTCATCTACTAAAGAAACATCGCTGGTGTCAATTACCACAATAAATATGTGTATTACAACTATATCAGAAACAACCGAGACTATTAATATGAGAAACAGATTCAAGCAAAAATCCCTAGCACTACTATTTTCCGGGATATGCATAAGCACCCTATTCTCACCAACGCAAACATTTGCAACGACCGAAAAGACACTGGTTATAAATTCTGGAAGTTCTGTGCCGCTAGCTATCAATAACGATTCTGGATTTTATATGGTACTTATCCAGGAACTTTTTGACCGCCTAAAGATTAAGGTCAAAACCATACATCTACCTTCATCAAGATCCCTGAAAAATGTAGCCCAGGGCATTGATGATGGAGTAATAGCTCGCGTAAAAGGGATCGAAAAAAAATCACCCAACCTTATTCGTGTTCCGGAAAAAGTGATTGATTTAGAGTTCGTAGCCTATACAAATGATGCGAACATAAAAATAGAAAAATGGTCTGACCTAAAGCCCTACAATGTTGCATACATACGTGGCTGGAAGATATTTGACAAAAATGTAACCGCATATAAAAGCCTTGTAAGGGCGAAAGATTCGAAGCAAATGATCGGCCTATTAAAAAACCACCGTGTAGATGTAGTTCTGTACCAGGACATTCCGGCAAAATATATATTAAAAAAAATGGACTACCACCCACATAAACAAACGCCGGCTCTTGCTTCTCGTGAAATGTACATATATATGCACAAACGCCATATCAAGCTTGTCCCTCTCATTCAAAATGAACTGAAAAAGATAAAAAGCGACGGAACATACAACAGTTTATATAAACAACATATAGCCGATATCATTTCCCCGTAAACGCAAAACACAGACAACATACATATGCATACAAAATCAATAACAAAAAAATTAATTGTTAGCATCGTTTTATTCAGTTCATCCATTACGTTCATTCTTACTGGGATACAACTATATGGCGACTATAAAAACGAAGTTAGCACACTCAGCAATACTATCAATGATGTAGAAGTTGGACTTATTGGCGTTATATCTTCGAATGTATGGCTTGATGATAAAGAAGAACTTAACATTACCCTCAACGGCATTAATACTTTACCAGCAATAAGTTTTGTAGCTATCTACGTAGACAGTGACATATACGTGTCCAGAGGAACCAAGAAAAGTGAAGGGATTGTATCCAAAAGTATCCCTATTGAATACATATACAACAACTCTCCTCACATAATTGGAAGCTTATACATAGAAGCCAACTTGGAAGATGTTTATCAACGGATGACAAATCGCTTCTGGGTTATTCTTGCATCAAACACATTAAAAACCTTTATTGTTTCTATTTTTATATTTATATTAGTAGAAAATATAATCATAAAGAAACTTCATGACATCTCATTGTTTATAAACAATCATGACATCGACAATTTCAAAAAAACAATACAATACATCAAGAACAAACATCCTCCCTATGACGAAATAGACGACATTGCTAGTGCCATAAATAACAAGCAACGTAAATTAGAAGACTATTTTAATCGAAACAAAGAAAGTGAAACGCATATTCGATTATTACTCAATTCAACAGGAGAGGGTATCTGTGGGTTCGATACAAACGGCAACATCACCTTTGCCAACGACACTTGCATAAAAACTCTCGAATATGATAACGAAAAAGAATTACTTGGAAAAAACATACATCGCATAATTCATCACTCAAATCCTATTTGCATTGACGCTACAGAATCCAAGTGCCCTTTACACATAGAAAATATAACTGTCACTACAACTCACACTGGCTCTGAATATTTATCCAGGAAGAATGGCACACAGTTTCCTGTTGACTATACAATTAGCCCGATAGTCAATGAAGGTATAATCATGGGAACTGTTATTACTTTCAAGGATATATCTGAGAGAAAACAGTACGAAAGTCTGATTCGAGATGCACAGCAACGTATCATTATGCATGTACAACGAACACCATTAGGCGTAATCGAATGGGATATCAACTTTTGTGTTACAGAGTGGAACGCTTCTGCAGAACGAATATTCGGTTTCACAAAAGATGAGGCGCTAGGACATCATGCCAGTGCTATCATAATCCCTGACAAAGATAATAAAAATGTTGGCAGCATATGGAATCAACTTCTAACATCTAAAGCCGGCATTCAGGAAACCAACGAAAACATCACAAAGACAGGACAACACATTCTATGTGACTGGTATATCACACCGCTTATTAATGAGGCAGGAAATACAATAGGTTTTGCATCACTGGTTCAAGATATTACCAAGCAGAAAATGGCAGAGACAGCACTTATTAAAGCTAGAGATGAAGCAGAATTTGCCAATCAAGCCAAGTCAGAGTTCCTCTCTTCCATGAGTCACGAGTTACGTACGCCTATGAATGCCATATTGGGATTTAGTCAACTCCTTGAGATGGATGATACACTAAGCGATGGCTCCAAAGGCTTTGTAGAGGAAATTATAACCGGTGGAAATCACCTAATGACATTGATTAATGACTTGCTGGATCTTTCCAAGATAGAAGCAGGAAAATTAGAGTGTGCTTTGGAAAATTGCAGTTTGAGCGAAATTCTAACTGAGAGCATTTCTTTTATCGAACCAATAGCTGCCAGCAACGATATCCAGTTGATCAACAAAATCAGCACGATATCCGATTACACTATTCATGTAAACCATACACGTTTCAAGCAAGTCATTCTAAATCTTTTGTCAAATGCTATAAAATATAACAATAAAAATGGCACTGTGATATTAACCAGCGAATTAATTGACGATAATCAATTGCGGATCATAGTATCCGATACCGGCAACGGTTTAACAGAAGAAGAGATAAAGTCTCTATTCAAACCCTTCGAGCGCATAGGAAGATATAGCGGAATTGACGGCGTCGGTATTGGGCTTGTTATTAGCAAACGTTTAATCAATCTTATGGGCGGTACGATTGGCGTTGAAAGTGAACCAGGTAAAGGGAGCAGCTTTTGGCTCCAGATCCCCTTGCAAACAAAGACTGTAAACAATTCTACAAAAAAAATCGTATCCATTCCGTCATGAAGCATCGGCGCATCAAAATAAAACTTATCGCGACAGCGACTCAATATCACCCCTCCAACCAAATCTCCTTCGCCCAAACCCAAATACTACTCCACTCATCCTCTGTCACATCATCCCCCGACCACAGCACCACCAAGCCATCCTGATCGATGCAGTAATAATCTCCATCCACCTCACAGATCGGGATCAACTCTCGCGACACACCATTGTCCCAAGCTGTGGCAGCCATCTCCGGCAGATAGGTATGCGATTGAGGATCGGTCACCGTAGCCGGTTCCAGATGGCCACAGATAACATCACTGACGGTAAGTAAAAAGGTTTTATAGTCCTCCGGCAGAGGCAATAACAACTGCTCTTCTATCTCAATCAGATCATCTTCGTCCGGCAAGGTTAGTGGAAATGCGACCTCTAGATTACACTCTCGCAGACTCTCTATGATATCTTCCATAGGTTTATCCTTTTTTATATAAATACATGTATATACCTAAAAATCCGTTCAAGGTGATGATGGCAAGGTTTATGCCCGCTCTGTGGGTGCAAAAAGTGACGAAAGAGCGGAGTTTACATAAAGTAAATGAGCATCTTGAGTCATTTTTTAACGCAGCCAGTGCGCCTTCAACGGATTTTTCAAACCATCTGGCCTGCGACATAGCCGCTTGCCCATGCCCACTGAAAATTATACCCGCCCAAGTGGCCCGTTACATCCAGGACCTCGCCAATAAAATACAGTCCCTCGACCTTATTTGACTGCATTGTCTTGGATGATATCTCATTGGTGTCTACTCCGCCGACTGTTACCTCGGCAGTTCGGTAGCCCTCGGTGCCATTGGGCTTGATACGCCAGTGTTGCAGACACTCCAGGATGTCGATTTTATCTTTATCGGTCAGTTGATTCAGGTTTTTATCTTCCAGTCCTGCGTCTTGCGTACGCGCCTCGATGAGACGCCTGGGCAGGGCTTTGGACAGATGTTTTTTCCATGACTGTTTTGGATGTTCGCTGCTGCCTTGTAGCAGATACTCGCTCACATCCAGCTCAGGCAGCAGGTTGATCTCGATAGACTGTCCCGGCATCCAGTACGAGGATATCTGCAGGCTGGCGGGACCGGACAGGCCGCGATGGGTAAACAACAAGGCTTCACGAAAGGCTTGACCACTCTCGGCCGTGATCCGGGCATCGACACTGACACCAGAGAGCTTTTCATAATGGGCCTTATCATGGTCGTGCAAGGTGAACGGTACCAGCCCCGCGCGTGGGTTGATCACGCCGAGGCCAAACTGTTCTGCTATTTGCAGACCAAATGACGTTGCGCCCATCTTCGGGATAGACAGCCCACCACTGGCGATGACCAGCGCGCTTGCCTGTAGCGGCTTGGTATCCGTGGTGAGCACAAAGCCTGCTGGCTCTTTTTTGACCTCTTTGATATGGCGGTTACAGTGGATAGAGACCGCCACCTTGTTGCACTCTGCCAGCAACATATCCAGTATCTCTTTGGCCTTGTTGTCACAAAACAACTGGCCGTGTTCGCGCTCATGATAGGCGATGCCAGAGGCCTCGATCATAGCGATAAAGTCCCATTGGCTAAACCTGGCCAGGGCCGACTTACAGAAGTGGGGGTTTTGCGAAAGATAGTTGGCGGCATCTATGGTGTAATTGGTGAAGTTGCACTTGCCGCCTCCAGAGATCAGCAGCTTTTTACCCGGCTTCTTGGCATGGTCCAGTACGCAGACAGACTTACCCCGTTTACCCGCCTCTATCGCGCACATCAAACCTGCGGCACCGGCACCTATGATGATGACATCGTATTTTTCCATGCGGCGATTATACAGCTTTGCTGACGAGAGAGTGCAGGCGCAATCTAGTGAGTGTTTTCTAATAGATCATCAAGGGCCTGCTCCTGGCTAGCCCCATCCACTGCGGGCTCCCTCAGCAGCCAAACCTCAAACAGTGACCCCTTGCCCACGGTGGATGTCACGCTGATGTTGCCACCGTAACGACGGATCAAACCATAGCTGACGGACAGACCCAGGCCGGTGCCATCGTTACCCTTGGTGGAGAAGAAGGGATCAAACAATTTGTCCTTATTGGACTCTTCTATGCCGCAACCATCGTCCTCAACGCCGATGACCACACCGCGTTCATCCCACTCGCGGCTGGAGAGCGTGAGACGGCCTTTTTTCTCTATCGCCTGTATGGCGTTGACACAGAGATTGATCAGAACCTGCTGTAGCTCCTGACGGTTGATGGTGATGGCTGTGCTCGCCTG
>JAOUJT010000007.1 GCA_029883105.1 Gammaproteobacteria bacterium | reverse complement strand
GGAGCCTTCAGCCAGATATTGCTTTCCTAGTTCAATTATCTTTTTTAGCGCCTTGCGGCCGGAACCCCGGTTGATGGGAATGGGACGAGTTGCAGCCATGGACCAGCCAAAGAAGGGCACCCACATCAGTTCCCTTTTTAATACCCAGGACTGATGACGTTTAGTTAGTACATGCAGGAACAGGGTTTCCCAGGTGGACTGGTGTTTGGAAAAGACGATAAGGGCTTCATCGGGTACATTCTCCAGACCAGTTATCTGGTAACGGATATTACAGGTAATGCGCAACCACCAGATACAGAAACCGGCCCAGGTAATGATCAACCAATAACCCTTGTAAGGTTGGCGAAGTACGCCCATCAGGAGAATTAGCGGGGTTATTAATACCAATACACCCAGAAAACCAAGACTGAATAGCGCAGAGCGCAAATAACCAGCGGAGGGGTTTTTCATGTTAGTAAGCACTCACTATTGTAGGTGTGACAGGTCCGCAACCTGTAGAAACAGGTTACGTAATTGATTCAATAGAGCAAGGCGGTTGTTTTTCAGCGCCTCGTCGTCGGCCATCACCATGACATGATCAAAGAAGTCATCTACAGGTTCGCGCAGGGCAGCGAGGGATTTTAGCGCCTCGGTATATTGTCTCTGCGCAAAGAGAGGTGCCAGTGTTTCTGACATCTCGCTGACCTTGTGGGCAAGGATCTGTTCCTGAGGTTCCTGTAACAGAGCACTATCGATATGGTCAGGGATAGCTCCATCGACCTTCTTAAGGATGTTCGATATACGTTTATTGGCGGCGGCTAGGGAGTCTGCTTCGGTCAATTTACGGAACTCGGTGACAGCCTCGATACGCTGATGGCAATCCAGTGGCTGGGTTGGTTTCAGTTCAGCAACAGAATCAAAGGTATCGTGGGTGATACCCAGATCCTGATAGTAGGCACGTAGGCGTTCCATGATGAAATTAAAGACCTGTTGGCCCGTATCTGTTTCGGTCAGTCGCTCACTCAATGCGGCAGTGGCGTTTTCACACAACTGTTTCAGATCCAGATCCAACCCACGCTCGATAAGGATTCGCACCACACCTAATGCAGCACGACGCAGAGCGAAGGGATCCTTGCTACCTGTGGGTAGCTGGCCGATGCCGAAAATGCCCACCAGGGTATCGATGCGTTCTGCCAGTGCCAGTGCTTGACCGGTAACGGTGGCGGGCAGTTCATCACCTGCGAAACGTGGCATGTACATCTCATCCAGTGCCGCGGGGATGTCACCGGGCTCCTGATCATGGATTGCATAGTAACGGCCCATAATGCCCTGCAGTTCAGGGAACTCGTAGACCATCTCTGAGAGCAGGTCGCAGCGAGAGAGGAGTCCGGCTCGCTGAGCTTGCAGCATATTGCCGCCCAGTTGTTCGGCGATATCACCGGCCAGGATGCTGACCCGTTCGGTCTTGTCGTACATGCTGCCCAGTTGTTTCTGGAATACAACGGTCTTTAAGGACTCGATACGGTCAGCCAATTTGTTTTTAAGATCCTGCTTCCAGAAGAACTCCGCATCGGAGAGGCGGGGACGGATGACGCGTTCGTTGCCTTCGCGCACCTTGTCGATGTCGGTGGAGTCGATATTACTGATGGTAATGAAATGGGGCATCAGCTTGCGGTTCATATCCATCACATGGAAATACTTCTGGTGGCCCTTCATGGAGGAGATGAGGGCCTCTTGAGGTACCTGAAGGAAACGTTCTTCAAAGTTACCCAATACCGCGACAGGCCACTCCACCATGGAGGTAACCTCGTCCAGCAGTGCGGGATCGATCTCGGCTTTGCCACCGGTCTTGGCTGCCGCCTCTTCGATCAGGCCATGTACAGCCTTACGGCGAGCCGCGAAATCGGCGATGACATGGCCTTCGGTATGCAGCAGCTCAGCATAGTCAGCAGGGGTGCCAATACGGATGGACTCAGGGTGGTGGAAACGATGGCCGCGGGTTTCACGGCCACTCTTCACGGTGAGGATCTCGGCCTCGATCACCTCATCACCAAACAACAGTACCAGCCAGTGAACAGGACGTACGAACTCAGCGTCCAGGGCACCCCAGCGCATGCGTTTGGGGATAGGCAGCTTATCGAGAGAGGACTGCACGATCTCTGGTATCAGAGCTGAAGCGGGCTGTCCCAGCTGAGTCTCCTGGTGCATCAACCAGGCACCTTTCGCTGTCTCAAGCTTATCCAGCTGTTCAACGCTGTCCAGCCCACAGGACTTGGCAAAGCCGATAGCGGCCTTGGTAGGGTTGCCATTGTCATCAAAGGCGGCGGTTAGTGCCGGACCGCGTTTTTCCACTGACTTGTCCGGTGTTCCCTCAGCCACTCCCGTAATGAGGATGGCGAGGCGACGTGGTGCGGCATAGGAATGGAGTTTGGTAAAACCCAGTTCGGCCTTTTCAAGACCTGCCTTCACCCCGCTGGTAAAGGCATCGGAAAGCTTCTTTAGCGCCTTGGGAGGCAGCTCTTCGGTGCCCAGTTCTATAAGTAAATCACGGCTGCTCATCTACTTGTCCCCTTGAGTTGAATCACTGCACATGGGGAAGCCCAGTGCTTCACGGGCCTTATAATAGGTTTCGGCCACGGCACGAGAGAGGGCGCGTACACGGAGGATATAACGTTGACGCTCGGTGACGGATATGGCGTGACGGGCATCCAATAGGTTGAAGGTATGTGAGGCCTTTAATACCTGCTCATAAGCGGGTAGTGGCAGACCGGCCTCGTTCAGCTTCTGGCTCTCGGTCTCGCAGTTATCAAACCATGCAAACAGGGCCTCGGTATTGGCATGCTCAAAGTTGTAGGTGGATTGTTCCACCTCGTTTTGATGGAACACATCACCGTAGGTGACTGTGCCCATGGGGCCGTTGGCCCACACCAGATCAAAGACACTCTCCACGCCCTGTATGTACATGGCCAGACGTTCCAGGCCATAGGTGATCTCACCGGTTACCGGTTTGCACTCCAGGCCACCTACCTGTTGGAAGTAGGTGAATTGTGACACCTCCATACCATTAAGCCACACCTCCCATCCCAGACCCCAGGCACCCAGGGTGGGGGATTCCCAGTTGTCTTCAACAAAACGGATGTCATGCACCAGTGGGTCGATGCCCATCATCTTCAACGATCCCAGGTAGAGATCCTGGATCTCAAGAGGCGAAGGCTTGAGGGCGACCTGAAACTGATAGTAGTGCTGCAGGCGGTTGGGGTTTTCACCATAGCGTCCGTCGGTGGGACGGCGCGAAGGTTGCACATAGGCGGCATTCCATGGCTCTGGGCCGATGGAGCGCAAGAAGGTAGAGGGGTGGAAGGTGCCGGCACCGACCTCCATATCCAGTGGTTGCAAGATGACGCAACCCTGCTCTGCCCAGTATTGCTGTAGCGAGAGGATCAGGTCTTGAAAAGTAGATACATCACGTGACATGGAGTCTGCCTGTAGATTTATGTTGGATAGTGAACATATTAATGACCGCGAAGTATAACGTGATCAGGCAGGCAGGCGAAATCGTTGAGTATTATGACGGTGGCGGGACTTACCCCATGGTTTTGCTGACATCGGTAGACTTACATACCACGCGGCCCGTGTGCAGACATAGTTCTACATGGCGATATTTGGTATCCAGTACTTCCATGTGGTGCAGACGGAATTGGCTATGTGCCATCAGCTCTATGGTTTTCAATACATTCTTATTACCGATGTCTCGCATGCTCGGAGGGTCATCCACGGAGGTCATCTTGCCACCGCCATAGATCTGTACGATAAATTCGTTTGCATGGGTACGATGCTGCTTGATTTTAGAGAGAAAGGTATTGATGGCACCGTAGGCATATTTAGGGTTTAGATCTTTGGGATTGGTCCCAGGGAGAGTGATATGACACATGCCACCAATAAGCATGACGGGGTGCCAAAGGGTGACCGCAACACAGGAACCGAGCAGGGTTTTAACCCCTGGTTGATCCTTGCCGAAATAGAGCTCACCGGGCATGAGATAGAGAAAGTCTGCGGGGTTCAAAATTTTGCACCTGGTAAGAATGTGCTTATATTCTTACCTGATTTAATCTATATAGCCATAGAGATAGGTGTTAATTGCACTGTTTTCACAATCCAAAAGAAGACAGTAGAGGTAATAAACAAGAGGAATATGGTGGTAGATATTCTCTAAAGGTTTGTCATCTGTCAGCATAACCAAAATCCCCGACCCAGCCTTTGCCGTCGTGATCCAGAACAAACCATTTAGGCATCAAGCCGGGTTTGTCTTGCATGGGAAAGGGAATCAGTCCTGGCGTCTTTGATGATTCACCCACAACACACTGTTTGGTCATGACCGGACGAAAATATAGGTTCAGATTGGGGTGGCCGGATTGTATGGGTCGGGCATCTTTGTGATGCGAGGCAGGATAGGTGACCTGTTTGCGGATCAGGCAGCTGAAATAGAGTTCCATCTCAACGTCCAGTGGTGACACCAGGCTATCCAGTGCCTGTATGGCCTTATGTGTAATGGTGATCTCCATATCGATCTCCTAGCTTGATTATTATTGGTTCATATTGTTTAGAATTGATGGGATTTATACTATGGATGGCGTCACACTATGATGCGGTAGTATGGGTGTATCCGTTTGCGCAACCATACGACGAAATCACCTTATCCAGCGGTTTAATCCTCCCGGTAAAGGCATTCCTTTTTGCCATCTGAAAACCTGCTTCAATTGGTAAGAAAATGGCGAATATTATTCGATGCAGGACGGAGGAGAGATGGCTAAGCGGAATGCGCTGTGAAAGCAGAGTGACGCAGATCAGCAAATATTGCTGATAATGGATTTATCTTTCCGCAGGGTGTTGGGTAAAGGAGAAGGTCATGGGTCGAATCGTAATAGCCATAATATTGAGCACGGTCATTCTATCTGCTTGATCGATCCAGAGGTTATTGCTCGTACACCAGGACAATCGCGCCAATGTCCTATGAGTATCCTTGTGGCGACGTACAGGGTTGAGCAGTGATTTTCGTATGAGGTGGCTAAAATAGGCAGTTATAAAAGACGGTAACAATTCTGCGTAACGACCAGCGTCAAACTGAGTTAAAAACCCAGTCGCTCCTAATGGGTTTTTTTGGCAAAGGATCTTCGCCAAAGAGTCGATGGAACCGATGAATCCACCAATTTAAGGGCAATAAATAGGGTTAGCTAGTCTAAAAGGACTAGCTTGAATGTGTGATATACACAACCACATGGTGATACTATTATTCTCAATCGGAAAGGGAATATCTGCACCGGTACATATGATCGGTATAGCTGCCTCTTAATGCTGAGCACCCTTTTACATATACGATGCTTTAAATGCCTAACCTTTAATACGACATCTTGGATACGGATGATTCTAAACCGTCATCGTAATACTGTTTCATGGAGTGAACCGTTATGCTGCAAGCCCTCACCCGGATTAGAATTGTCCTCTTCCTTTCGTTTGCTTTTCTGTTAACCGCCTGTGGCGGCGGAGAACCGGATCCAGGTATACAGGTTAATGTCACCCTGACGGGTTGTGTGGCGAATATGGGGGTCGTCGTAGGGGGGCGGGTAAGCGTTTATAAGTTTGAGAATGGTGCGAGGGGTGCGGCGTTAGGAGAGGCCCTGTTATCTGATGTTAACGGTACATTCGATCTTACAGCCATTGCTCAAGAATATTCAGGCCCTGTCATGGTGGTTCTGGATGACCCGGATGGTAACACCCTGTATTTTAACGAGGCAGATGGTGCCTTTACGAACTTCCCCAAAGATGCAGAAGGGAATTCTGATGAACTACGCGCGGTTGCCGACTCACTGAACCAGGCAATCGCCGTTACCCCTCTGACTGAGGTAGCTACCCAGTTGGCCATGCATTTTGTGACCATTAATGGTCTGGGTGATGCAGATGCCATCAAACGTGCCAACAACGAGGTCAGCAATGCCCTGATTGGAGGCATCGATCCTATCAACACCCTGCCAGTGGATGTGCGTCAAGAGGTGGCCGGCTCCACCAACAATGCTGCGGTCTATGCCAATGTCCTTGCCGGTATCGCCTATGTGGCCAAGCGCAATGACATTACCCCGATTCAACAGGCGGATCGGTATGCTTCCAACCTGATTAATAATGATGCCGATTTTATGCAGGACGATTTGGGCGATCTGATCCTCGCTATCGCCAACTTCAACTCCTCCCCACCCGATAATGTCTACGTACCGGAGATCTCCACCGACATCGCCCCGGTAGCCTATGGACAAACCGTATTGATTGATGAAGACGAGATCACCGAGATCACCCTGCACGGAGGAGATCTGAACAGATTACCGGTGTTGTTTACCATAGAGGCCCAACCACAACATGGCCGCCTCACCGGTACACCCCCCAATCTGACCTATGAACCCAATGCCAATTATAACGGCCAGGACTCCTTCAGATTCCTGGTGAATAACGGTTTCCGCAACAGTGATGCGACACTGATCAATATCGTTATTAATACCGTATCCGATGCGCCGGTGGCGTCTGACAGCGTGATACTCACTGCAGAAAATGAGTCTGGTACAGGTACCCTGCGTGCCAGTGATCCGGACGAAGACGCGCTAACCTACTCCATCGTCGATAGCCCGGTACTGGGTAGTATCGTCTCTCTCGACCAGGAGACCGGTGAATTTGTCTATACACCCAATGTGAATACAACGGGTGGTGACAGCTTTACCTTTAAGGTCAACGATGGCACCACGGATTCCAATGTGGCAACCATGTCTGTCAACATACAGTCCGATGGTTCCAAGGACTCGGATGGTGACGGCCTGCTGGATGCCGAAGAGACATCTATGGGCACCAATCCCTTCTTGCCCGATACGGATGGCGACGGGTTTACTGATTATGAGGAGCTGGTGGAGTTTGCCTTTAATCCAGCGGTGAACAACTTTCGTTTTAATCCGCTGATTGCCGACACACCCAAGATCGAGCTGGAAATTTTATCCATGCCCGATTACTTACTGAACTTTAGTGATGCTACAAATCTTAATACGACTGCTTTTAGTGAAAGCCCGGTGACTCAAAGTGTCGCCAGTTCACAGGCCGTGGACATATCCCGAGCCTATGATCAGGGTGAGCCGGTGTATGTGACGTCTGAACTATTAGGTTTTACCTCAAGGGAAACCGCCATACCCACCAGCACCTATACGTATCAAAATACCATTAGTGGTGAACATGCGGCAGCCTATAGCACGGCCCGATTGGCTGACCATCAAATACTACATAATGATATCCAGGCAAAACTTCCAGAGACAGTTACCACCGGCCAAATGGATGTAGAGGTCAGGCTCATCAACTATGGCAACCAGGCCTATAAAATCAATTCGCTCTCACTGGATGCCGCGACGGTTTACGACGAAAGTATCAGTCAGGACGACAAGTCTATCGGTCAACTAAATAATTTCTTCACGGCATTCACTCTATCCCCTGGACAAAGCAGTTCTACACTCTCATACACAGCCACTGGCCTGGATGGTGACGTCGTTAAAGAGCTGATCCGTCAGGGCAAGGGTGTGACCCTGCGTCCCGGTATCTTCGATATCAGTGACCATACGGGAATTAGCTATAACTTCAGTGCCAAGAATATCGTCACCAACGATGTCATGGTTATGGTGGATTACAATGGCCATGGTGGGCGTCGAAATATCAAGGAGATGGTTGCCGTACGAGGTAACCCGGATCAGAACATTAACCTCATTGCTACACTGGAGTCGATCCTCAAACTGGAAGTGGTTCGAGAGGATGTACTGGCTAACGTTGTGGATCAGGATGGTGTCATTGTGGTTGATGACGCAGGAAATGCAGTCCAGGAAAATATTGGCCACCTGAAATCTGTGGATGGAATAAACGAACTGTATGAAGGTGGCACAATAAGTCAGTCCAACCTGCGTGGACATTGGGTACTGGTACATGGTCGACAATCCGGTGGTGAGGTGATTACCGATGTCTATGTATCGCCCCATGCTGAGGGGATTTGGCAGGCAAGAAGTCCGAACCTGATCGGTAATCTAATCTCCGCATCTGATCTGTCCAAGGTAACGTTGAATGGTGGTGAGGTTCTACATCTGGTTTACATGCTGGACGAAGACAACGACCAGCTGGCCAATGTGCGGGAATACTTCCGCCAAACACCGGTAGACATCGCCGATGCCGATGCCGATGGTGCCCTGGATGGTGAGGAGGTCAAGGGCTGGGATGTGGCCTATGTCGATGCCAATGCCACGACGATCACAAAGCACGTCACTTCAGAACCCACTGTCGCGGATACCGACGGTGATGGTGTCCTGGACGGTGTTGAGGCAAACCTGTCTCAGACCGATATACGCATGCGTCGTGATCCCAGAGTTGCGGATACCGATGGTGATCTCCTCTATGACGATCGGGATGATGTCGCAAATATTCCACTAACCGTTGCGCCGGATGTTCAGGCCAATGCCTACGACTTGATGTTGCCAACAGAAATAACTGCAGCAAGTCTAAATACAGGTGATCCCACAGACGTAGCTGTGAGCTATTCTTATCCGGTGGCCTTGGCAGATATTGGTGCGGATGCCGGCAACTATACACTGGATATATATAGGCAAGAAGTACTTAAAACTTTAGATATTGTAGAGCCTACGGAAGCCCAAGGACCCACCGGGGTTTCGGATGCTCTATTAACATCGGCTAGTGGTAACTGGGGACTTGTAGAAACATCTGCCGGCCTGCCGTTGATAACAAACTCTTTTACAGATATCACAGGGTTAAACAGTACGAACAAAGTAAAATATATCGCCTATGTGTGGACTAATGGTGCCTTTCACCGTGTGCCGCTGTCGGCAACAGCCAGCACAACTAAAGAGGTAATAAGCATACAGATGCAACCGGGCAGCTATTCCAAAAAGAATACCGTGTATGGTCCGAAGGGCAATGCATCCTACCCCTATGCCGCAGGGGACCCCATTCGTTTCTTCACCTACACCTATAGCGTGAATAACGTGTTCAGAAACGGTTCCTACTACTATGAGTACAAGGGATACAATTATGTTTACCTTAGTTGTGCGTATTCTTTATTTGGTGTCTGTATAACTGAAAATTGGGGTTATCGCCACGAGTACAAACGTTATAACTCAAGTCTGGGGGTTGTGAACTCGAATCTGCGATATACCAACAAGCTGTATGCAAGCTCGGTCTACAATAATTTCACCCACATCAGTCAGGTGGTGAACAGCCGTCGACACGGCGATGGCAATCTCGATGTAAGATGGTATCTCTATCTGGGCGGTAGCCTGTTGAATAGTCCCTATATAAACTATCGCATCGACAGTACCGAGCAGATATTGCCTAATTACTACAGTGATATTTCAGGTACTACCCAGTCCAGTAATACGGTGAATGGAACCACCTTAACAGCCACTGCGATGTCGGACATATTCACTAGAGCAAATGCGGGTATGGCGACCAAGACGGTGGCTGCGGTCAGCTCATGTCATATTCTGAATATGGATTTCTATGAGTACGATTCGAATTTCTACTACTCGGGTGGATACTACAGTTATGCTTACCCACAGGATCCGGCACTTTCGGATAATGTAAACGACACGGTTCGACTACAGATGTGTCGAAATGCAGGTGTAGATGCGGCGGGGGTTTGGGAGGTGAAATCCATGGATGGCAGCAAGACCTATGGCACGGTGAATCCGGATGATGGCGGAACGATCTCGGTTCCGGTGGAGGCCATTTGGGGTGCGCATAGCAACTACCCATATGACGATAAGGCTCCGGTACGGGCAGTGGTGAACACCACCTTGATTATCGATGTTGACCAGGTGCCTTAACACTATTTGATAGAGTCGCTATACAAGGCCCCGCCTCGGCGGGGCTTTTTCTTGCCCACAGCTTAATCAGAGTACGCTAGAATAGTGGTTCTCGTCATTTCACATCACAGCGGTTATTTTTCATGAGCAAGCAACGTAAGGCAGTCTCCCTGATTTCAGGTGGCCTCGATTCCATGTTGGCCACCAAAACCATCATGGAGCAGGGCATCCATGTGGAGGGCATCAACTTCTTCACCGGTTTCTGTGTCGAGGGGCATACCCACGCCATCCGCAAGAAGGACAAGGAGAAGCCCAAGCGCAACAATGCCCTCTGGGTGGCGGAGCAGTTGGGCATCAAACTGCACATCGTCGATGTCTCCGAGGAGTACAAGGATGTTGTGATCAACCCCTCGCACGGCTATGGCTCCAACCTGAACCCCTGTCTCGACTGTAAGGGATTTATGGTGAAAAAGGCCCATGAGTGGATCGAGGAGAACGGCTTTGATTTCATTATTACCGGTGAGGTGATCGGTCAGCGCCCCATGTCCCAGCGCAAGGACACCATGCCGGTGATAGCGCGCGAGTCCGGTGCCGGTGATCGCCTGCTGCGTCCCCTGTGTGGCAAGTTCCTCAACCAGACCCTGCCGGAACGTGAGGGCTGGATAGATCGCGACAAGTTACACGGATTTTCCGGACGTTCGCGCAAACCACAGTTTGAGCTGGCACGTAAGTTTGGTATCGAGGAGTGGGCCCAGCCTGCCGGTGGCTGTTGCTTCCTCACCGATGCGGCCTATTCGAAAAAGCTCGCGGATATGTGGCAGTCCCGTGGCGAGAAGACCTATGAACTGGATGACATCATGTTGCTGAAGGTGGGACGTCATATCCGTCCGCGCCCCAATTTTAAGCTCATCGTCGGTCGAGAGGAGGGTGAGAACAACTTTCTCCATGGCTACCGCAAGCAGTTCATCAGCATCAAGACCATCAGCCATGGTGGGCCGCTGGTTCTGCTCGACGGTGAGGAGATTTCAGACGATGACATCGCACTGGCGACGCGCATTGCTGCCCGTCACAGCCAGGGCAAGAATGCCGAATCCGTGGAGCTGGAGGTGCGTATGCTCGATGGTGTGACCCGCATGATGACGGTGGTGCCCATGAGTGTCGATGATATGCCAGAGGAGTGGACGCTGTGAGTACTTACCAACTGGATGCCCGCCGCCTGTTGTGTCCGATGCCGGTGATCCGCACCCAGGATAGGGTTAAGCAGTTGCAGCCAGGGGATATCCTGGAGGTGACCTGTACCGATCCTGGAGTGAAGAACGACATCCCTGCCTGGTGTCGGATCAATGGTCATCAGATACAGAAGATAGAAGAGCAGGATAATGAGATCACCCTGAGCGTATTGGTCGGTAAAGAGACCTAGCGGTGTATGCCTCTGTGTGACATGTGGAATTTAGCGATTATGCAGAGCCAGACACGATATAGTTCCGTAATAAACGTGATATCAATCAAAAATCATCCCTGATGCAAATCTAAACACTGAAGAAGCCCCTCCATTTTGACGATGTACGTAAATAGGAATGGATTTAGTCAGGGCCTGGCAGTGCGTAGATTTTGGATCATCCAGCTTTTCCTCGTTATTCATCTGTTGACACTGGTTGCATGCGGTGGCGGTTCTGCACCATCTGGAAATAGTGTCGCAGATACAGAGAGTGCTTCGTCTTCAATGGCCGTTACCATTCATGGTCGGGTCAGAAACAGGTCTGGTGTGGCGGACGTTCTGGTGAGCAGTGGTTCGCACAAAACCGTCAGTGACGGTGAAGGTTACTACGAGTTACGCGGTGTTGATGTAAACAACAAAGACCGCGTAATAGTAACGTTTAGTAAGGCCAACTTTGCGCTGAATCAAAAGGTGGTTCCCCTTAGTGAGGATATGAACAGCTATAGTGTCGATGCACATATATCCCCTTATGATTATGTCGGCAGCATAGATAGCAACAGTTCCCAGATACAACAGGTGTTCATCGCCGACCCTGCAGATCCAACCGCCCCAGCGCTTGTTGAAGTCAGTTTTCCTGTTGGCAGCATCCCTTCCACTGAGATCATCACCGTTAGTGTAAAGCGCGGAGATCCGAGCAGTGTCGAAGGGAAGGCGATCTTTCCCGGTCCTTACCTGGGTATCGCGACAGCACAAGCCAACCAGTCGCCAGAATTTATCGAAAGCGTGGTATTCACAGAGATAAGTCTGCAAGAGCTGCGCGGAAAGGAGATCAAGCAACTAAACAAACCGGCCACGGTGACCCTGCAGTTACCGTTATCTCTGCAGAGTTCATATGCCGTTGGGGAGACGATTCCCTGGTGGTCCTACGATGAAGAGCTGGGGATTTGGGTTCGCGAGGATGCTGATCCCGCCACTGAACCGTTGGACGATGCGGAGATCATTTCAAAGTCAGGTCTATTGTATGCACAGGCCCAGGCAACACACTTCAGCTGGTGGAATGTAGACAAGCCAATTAATGAACGTGCCTGTCTTTGTGCCGAGGTGGTGGATCAGGATGATGCGCCGCTGAAGAATATCGCTGTCGTGGCCAATGGCATTACCTACAATGCTGGTTCCACCCTGCACTACACTGCAAGTGATGGCCGAGCATGTATGACGGTCAAGCGTACTCAGGATACCACTAAACCCGCCAAGGTGGAGTTGCATGCCGAGTATGGTTCACTCAAATATCACTATAAGGTACTGGAACCGGAAGAGGGCATCGTGAATACCGCAACCGTGTATACCCCCACGGTTGTGGGCAGCACTATTGATGTTACGGAGGGTGAGTGTCAGAGTCTGAATAACAAGTTTAAGCTGTTTCTAGATAGTGAGATCTATGGCACGGTTAAGGATGAATTAGATCATCCCATTACCGGTTTTGAGTTCTCCAGCGATCTGGGTAAGACCATCACGACCGATGAGGAAGGGCGGTATTCGACAGAGGCACCAGGCGGTGCCCACGTCACGCTGTTCAAGCCAAGGGTATTTAGTCGAGCCATTGATGTCTCTTACACCGAACCGACAGAGGCAAATTTTGTTATTGAAAATCAGCCGCCCTGGGTGCAGTTGTTTAATGTCAGAGAGCACACCCCCAGCAACAACAATGAACAATGGCTATTAACGGTTCTGGCCAGTGATCCGGAAGGCGGCGAGCTGAGCTATCAGTGGCATAGCGATGTAGGCACCATAGCTGTGACCGGTGCAGAGGGTAGTACGGCAATATTCACCGCACCCAATAACCGTAGTGGCACGGCTACCATCACCCTGACGATTACCGATGCCAAAGGGGCAATCACTACGGTTAGTGAAGAGCTCAGTTGGGGAATGGCGCTGGAGGACAAAACCAACCTGAAGATCTACTTCCGCGACAATAAAGACAGTGAGCAGCCAATCGCAGGATTGATAGTGAACCTGCATGATGAAGACGGTTCTATAACACAGCGTTATGTGAGCAACAGCGAAGGGATTGTGGACGCCGGGGATATTGGTAAGGATAAGCTTACTTTTTCCGTTCTGGTACAGGATCGCCCATCTGTATTTGATCTGCACCCTTATAGCATCAGTAACTATATGCATACCTTTATGGATGTCGAAGTGGGAGATATTATCTTCTATCTGGATCACTACAATAGTGTTTTGTCTCCGTCGCCATCACATATGTTAGAGGCGCAGCCGAGTCTACTGGCAAATCTACATCTGTCTGCCGTCGATACATCCGCACGTTATGCATGGCGTGCAAATGCGAAGTCAAATAATAAACTAAGAACCACAGGTACAGGTACCGATATACAGAGTGTCTCGATACAGGATCTCGATCTGAACAGCGACGGAAATCTGGATCTGTTGAGCTATGTAACATCGGGAAATAATGATGATGTATTGGGCTATGATTTCGTACTGGATCAGGCGGTGGTGCCCAGTGAAAGTTACCCTTACGACCTTAGCTTAAGTCGTACGGCAAGCTCGGTTAACTGGAGCCGTAGTTTGGCCACATTGGATAATCAGGGTACCTATAACCTAAGGTTGTATGCGCAGCGTAAGGGTAAGTTATACAGCTATACCCCCTTCCAGCGTCCCAGCAGTTTATATAATCCACTGGCCGATACGGGTGACTTTACTATGTTGCCGGAATTTCCTGCAGATCGGTATCTGGTGGAGTTATATGGGTATGAGCCGAATAGTGACAACAGCTTTGTTGGTGGCTACCGCTACTATCCTTATCCTCCCCAAAGCGTAGAGCTGATCGAGCCAGAGCAGAAGATTAGTGCGGGAAAATTTAGCGACAGCAGTTTTAGCTGGTCCATATCGGGCAGCTCGGATCTGACTATCCTGAAGATGACACCACCAGGTTGTGGCCTAAGTAATTTTAATTGGTATGTGTGGATGGACGGTAACAGTAATAACTGGTCCCTAATCGAGCCACCAGATGAGGTGGCGGGCTGTATATCCAATGCCTCCATTCGCAATGCCATCGGTGGCTTTGATCATGTGAGTAGTTACATCGACAGATTTTACATCCAGCGTCAGGAATTGGATGTGGTAAGCAGTTATTCCGGCCTGTGGAGTTTGCTGGCCTCGGGTGTTGATCTTGAACAGATGGCCCTGCAGAGGAGCTATGTCAGACACAGCCTCTACACCCACGAGGATGTTCCTTAACCAATCAGCTGAGGCTTACACCCTTGTTCCAGGGCATAAGAATCAACACCCGAGCAATGATGCAGCGGTTGAACAGGGTGACCATTATGGTGCCCACCAACAGGGCATAGTAGAGGATCTGGCTCGGGTCATAGAGTGCCAGTACGGTAAAGGCGGTATACACCACACGCACCTGGCTAGGAAAGGAGAGCGTTCCGGTACGAATGGCAAAGTAGAGACTTTGCAGCACACTGATACCGATTAAAAGAGTAAATCCATCCTGGTACCAGCCGGTCAGGCCACTAATGATCGCCATCAGGCTAAGAGACCAAAACCACCAATCAAGACGTCGCACATCGATCTGCAGCTTCATTACATCACCTCATATTCACTATATATGGGTTACACTAGTGCCCCCGTTGTCAGATGGACATGACACGAGTCAATGAATATAGCTTTGGAAGTCGTTTATGGGATCAGCTCACCAGCACCATCATGAAATAGACGAGGTCGATACCCGCTCGTTACGGTATCGGGAGATCCGTAAGGTCACCTTGATCGGCTCAGTGGTAGATCTGGGCCTGGGTGTGGCGAAGATCGCCGCTGGCTGGTTATCTCATTCACAGGCCCTGGTGGCGGATGGTATCCACTCCTTGTCAGACCTATTGACCGATTTTATGGTCTTGTGGGCGGCCAAACATGCCCATGCCGAGGCAGATGAGGGGCACCCATATGGTCATGGCCGCATAGAGACAGTGGCCACAGTCGGTCTGGGTCTGGCGTTGATCGTGGTGGCAATAGGTATTGCCTACGATGCGGTGGATCGACTGTTTCACCCTGATGAGTTGCTCAACCCCGGTTATTGGGCTCTGGGCGTGGCAGCCATTTCCGTGGTGTTGAAAGAGTTGATCTACCATTACACCATGCACGCGGCGAAGAAGTACCGCTCCAACATGTTGCGGGCCAATGCCTGGCATAGCCGTACCGATGCCATCTCCTCGGTCGTGGTGGTCATTGGCGTAATCGGCACCATGGCAGGTCTTAGCTATCTGGATGCGGTAGCTGCGGTGGTGGTGGCGGTTATGATCGCCAAGATCGCCTTTGATCTCATATGGCACAGTATCCAGGAACTGATGGATGCCGGCCTGGAACAGGAGCGGGTAGTGGCGATCCGTGAGGCGATCATGCAGGTGGATGGTGTCGCAGAACTGCATGAACTACGTACTCGCCGTATCGGCCCGGATGCCCTGGTAGATGTACATGTGCTGGTGGAGTCGCGCTTGAGTATCTCCGAAGGTCACCACATTGCCGAAGCGGTGCGGCAAAGGGTGGTGCAGGAGATCGACGAGGTGAGCGATGTGATGGTGCATGTGGACCCTGAGGATGATGAGATCAGGGCCCCTTGTCATGCCTTACCCCTGCGCCATGAGTTTTTGGCTCGATTGGCGACGGCGTGGGCGGGAATTACCGAGGCCAGGTACATAGAACATGTGACACTGCACTATCTGGATGGCATGATAGAGGCCGATTTGATCCTGCCCCTGTCAGCGATGCACGATGACCTGAGCGTAATACAAAACAAGTTTCAGGCGATTACTGAAACGGTACAGGATCTACGTGCTATTACTGTACAGTTCCGATAGCGAGCGATAATAGTGCACGATAGAGTTCCTCGCACTTATTTGGTGCAATTCAGGGTAGGTCGTAGGGGCGCATTTACTCTAAGTGATTGTGTAGCAATACAAAAAATCACTGGCATGTTTCATGCACAGAAATACAGAATTCTTGGCTGGCTGGTGCGGGCTCCGCATCAACCAAGAACATTTATATAAATATTTGGAGTTTCCGCAAATGTCCGACAATGTCTTGAAAATGATCGAAGAAAACGGCGTTAAATTTGTCGATTTCCGTTTCACCGATACCCATGGTAAAGAACAGCATGTCTCTTATCCTGCTCATACCATCAATGCTGACACCTTCACCGATGGTGCCATGTTCGACGGTTCATCCATCTCCGGTTGGAAGGGTATCAACGAATCCGACATGATCCTGATGCCCGATGCAGACTCCGCAGTACTGGATCCCTTCAGTGATGAAGCCCAGCTGATCCTGCGCTGTGACATCATTGAGCCTTCAAGCATGCAGGGCTACGAGCGTGATCCACGCTCTGTCGGCAAGCGTGCAGAGGCCTATCTGAAATCTACCGGCATCGCGGATACCGCTTTCTTCGGTCCGGAGCCAGAATTCTTCATCTTTGACGACGTACGCTGGGGCGCAAGTATGAGCGGCTCCTTCGTCAAGATCGACTCTGAAGAAGCTGAATGGAACTCTGAGAAGGTCTACACCGATGGCAACATGGGTCACCGTCCTGGTATTAAGGGTGGTTACTTCCCGGTTCCACCTGTTGATTCCCTGCACGACATGCGCGCTGCCATGTGTCTGGCGATGGAAGAGATGGGCGTAGAGGTAGAGGTACATCACCACGAGGTGGCCACAGCTGGTCAGTGTGAGATCGGTACCAAGTTCAGCACCCTGGTAAAGCGCGCTGACCAGACCCAGATCCTCAAGTATTGTGTACATAACGTTGCCCATGCCTATGGCAAGACCGCGACCTTCATGCCTAAGCCCATCGTTGGTGATAACGGTTCCGGCATGCACGTGCATATGTCACTGGCCAAAGATGGCGTTAACCTGTTTGCCGGTAACGAATACGGCGGCCTGTCTGAAACTGCACTGTTCTACATCGGCGGTGTTATCAAGCATGCCAAGGCACTGAATGCCTTCACAAACCCATCTACCAACTCTTACAAGCGTCTGGTTCCTGGTTTCGAGGCCCCGGTTATGCTGGCCTACTCTGCCCGTAACCGCTCTGCCTCTATCCGTATCCCATACGTTTCCAACCCCAAGGGTCGCCGTGTGGAGGTACGTTTCCCTGACCCTACCGCCAACCCTTACCTGGCCTTTGCGGCCATGATGATGGCGGGCCTGGACGGTATCATGAACAAGATCCACCCTGGTGATGCCATGGATAAGGATCTGTATGACCTGCCTCCCGAAGAAGACAAGGCAATTCCAAAGGTTTGTCACAGCCTGGATATGGCTCTGGAAGAGCTGGATAAGGATCGTGCCTTCCTTACCGCTGGTGGTGTATTCACCGACGACATGATCAATGCCTACATTGATCTGAAGATGGAAGACGTTACCCGTATCCGCATGACGACTCACCCAATTGAGTTCGACATGTACTACAGCTGCTAATGGTTTAGCGTCTGTGGCCTAGACTAACGCCCCCTTTTGGGGGCGTTTTTCGTGGTGAAAGGAAAACGCCTGGTTTATGCTCAGAGACATGAAGCAACGTTTATTACTACTTACCCTGCTGCCCTTTCTCTTTGCTGCGGATGTGTATAAAACAGAAGCAGAGGATGGCACGGTAGAATACAGTGACCAACCACAGGAGCAGCCTGAAAAGCTGGATCTGCCCCCCATACTCGGTATAGAACCTCCCCCATCTAGCGCGACACAAAAGACCCTGCCAGGAAAACCCTCCGTACCAGCCGTTTCGAGTCAACACATCAGCATACAAAGCCCAAGGGATGATGAGGGCGTACGTAGCAATCAAGGTGAGTTGATGATCATCCTTCACCTTGCAGAGACACTGCAGCCAGGCAGGCAGCACATCGAACTGCAGTTGGATAATCGGCACCTGAAAGAGCACTTTCAAAAGACGCAGATAGTGTTACCAGACATCGAACGTGGCACCCATACCTTGCGGGCGTTGTTGGTGGATGAGCAGGGGCAGGTTTTGGCTCGCAGTTCTCCCGTACGTTTCCACTTGCTACGCCACTCCATCCTGTTTTCCCAGTAAATGCATCTATTTGGCATGCGCGCACCAAAATAGGGCACTCCCTGCCCGTTTAAAATACAATGACACCATCAGGGTCTATGTTTGAACAAAACTGCTCCTCTGTAGAGAAAGCTAATTATCTGATTTGTATGCAATAGTTATTCTTCACGGTGGATGTTTTGTCGATATATTCTTCCATCAGAAAAGTGGACTGGTAATTGCAAAGGCATAGTTATGGATGCACCTAAAACGATTTCTTTGGAAGTGATGAAACAGATTGTGGAGAACCTGAACAGCGTAATCATGCTGTTTGATGATTCCCTGCATCTGCAATACATCAATCCGGTCGGGGAAATGATGTATGGGCTTAGCGCACCACACATGATCGGTCGGGGGCTGTCGCGGGTTCTACCGCGTCTGGATTTGGTGCAGGCCCTGGGTGAGGCGCTGGACTCCGGCCACACCTTTACCGAACGTGAGAGTGAGATCGAACTGGGGCCAAAACATCTGGTAACCGTCGACCTTACGGCTATTCCCCTATTAGAGTCCAATCAATCGGCGGCTCTGCTGGTGGAGATGAGCCAGTTGGATCGACAGATACGCATCGCCCGGGAAGAGAACCTGTTGACCTTGAACCAGGCCACTCGCTCACTGGTGCGCAATATGGCCCACGAGATCAAAAACCCTCTGGGGGGTATTCGTGGCACCGCACAGCTGCTGGAGCGAGAGCTGGACAGCGAAGAGTTGAAGGAATTTACCGGCATCATCATCAGCGAGGCAGACCGTCTACAGAAGCTGGTGGATCGTATGCTTGGTCCCAATACCCTGCCACATAAGGAGATGGTGAATATCCACGAGGTGCTGGAGCGGGTAAAACAGGTGGCGGAGATGGACCTGGCAGAGGGTATCGCCATACGCCGGGACTACGACATCAGTCTGCCAGACCTGTTTGCAGACAAGGATCAACTGATTCAGTCCGTACTTAATCTGCTGAGAAATGCCGTACAGGCGCTGAAGGATGGCGGTGAGATTACCCTGCGCACACGGGCACAAAGACAATACACCATCGGTCATATTCGGCACCGTTTGGTGGCGGCGATAGAGATCATCGATAACGGCCCTGGCATCCCAGAATCTCTGCTGGAAAAGATCTTCTTCCCCATGGTGACAGGACGCTCCGAGGGCACAGGTCTGGGCCTGTCAATCGCCCAATCCCTGATCAATCAGCACGGCGGTTTGATCGAATGTAACAGTCAGCCGGGAAGGACGGTCTTTACCGTACTGCTTCCCTTTAGCCATGAAAATGGAGAATCAAATGGATAGTGGCATACGCGTTTGGGTCATTGATGATGATCGTTCCATCCGCTGGGTCCTGGATAAAGCCTTTAAAAAGGCTGGTATGGATGTCAGTAGTTTCGAAAATTCCGCAGGCATACTGGATCGTTTGGAGCACCATCAACCCGAGGTTCTGGTCAGTGATATCCGTATGCCGGGTATGGATGGTATCTCTCTACTGGGCAAGATCCAGCAACTCTATCCAGAGTTACCGGTGATCATTATGACCGCGCATTCTGATTTGGAGAGTGCCGTATCTGCCTATCAGGGCGGTGCCTTTGAGTACCTGCCGAAGCCTTTCGACATCGATGATGCCGTGGAGCTGGTGGAGCGGGCTGCGGCGACTGTGCGCAGCAACAATGGCTACAGTGAGCCTGTAGCAGAAGAAGATGTGCCCGAGATCATCGGCGAAGCACCATCCATGCAGGAGGTGTTTCGCGCCATTGGACGTCTGGCCAGTTCCAACATCACAGTATTGATTAATGGTGAATCCGGTACCGGTAAGGAGTTGGTGGCACACGCCCTGCATCGTCACAGTCCGCGGGCGAAAAATGCGTTTATTGCCCTTAACATGGCGGCGATACCTCGTGATCTGCTGGAATCGGAACTGTTTGGTCACGAGAAGGGTTCCTTTACCGGAGCCCAGACACTGCGCAAGGGGCGCTTTGAACAGGCCGATGGCGGCACCCTGTTTCTGGACGAGATCGGTGACATGCCCGCCGAACTGCAGACCCGCCTGTTGCGTGTCTTGGCGGAAGGTGAGTTCTATCGTGTAGGTGGTCATCAGCCGGTGAAGGTGGACGTGCGCATCATCGCCGCCACGCATCAGGAGCTGGAAAAACTGGTGTCCGAAGGCAAGTTCCGTGAGGATCTCTTCCATCGACTTAATGTGATTCGAATCCATATTCCGGCGTTGCGTGAACGCCGTGAAGACATCGCACTATTGATCAATTACTTCCTGCGTCTGGCAGCGAGTGAACTAGAGGTGGAGACAAAACGGGTAGACACGGATGCTATGCGTTACCTGAGCACCCTGAATTGGCCCGGTAATGTTCGGCAGTTGGAAAATACCTGTCGCTGGCTAACGGTGATGTCACCAGGCAAGGTGGTACGCATGGAAGACCTGCCGCCGGAGCTGAAGGAGAGCCAGGCTGGTGAGAGTACAAACGCAGACTGGGAGTCGGCGCTACGTCGCTGGGTGGATCATCATCTGTCCATGGGAGATTCAAATATTCTTGATAATGCTACCCCGCGATATGAACAGATCATGATCGAAGAGGCCCTGCGCTATACCGGTGGTCGGCGTCAGGATGCAGCAAAATTACTCGGCTGGGGGCGCAATACCCTGACCCGCAAGATTAAGGAATTGGGCATGGAGAGCAGCGCCGAGGTGTAAAGCTAGGCTTAGCTATTGTCGGCTTCCCAACAACTCACGCATGGCCTTGCCCAGGCGTTGGATGCCGATATCTATGGTCGCTTCATCCACGGTAGAGAAGCTCAGGCGCAGACTATTGTGCTGTTTACCGTCTGTATAGAACGGATCTCCCGGCACAAACACTACCTTGTCTTTTATGGCCAGCTTAAGCAGATCATTGGCGGCATAACCGTCGGGCAGTGTCACCCATAAAAACATCCCGCCATCCGGACGGGTATGCTGAATACCAGTAGGAAACTCCCGCTCTATCGCCGTTAACATGGCCTCACGCTGACGACCGTATAGCTCGATGATCCTGGCGATATGGGCATCCAGATCGTTATCACTCAGGTATTGGAACAACACCCGCTGGGAAAAATAATTGGTGTGCAGGTCAGAGGCCTGTTTGGCGATGACAAGCTTATCCAGGATCGCATCGGGGGCGACGATCCAGCCCAGGCGGAAGGAGGGCACAACGGTCTTGGAAAAGGAGCCGAGCATGACGGTACGCTCTGGCATCATGCGGAAAAAAGACTCGGTCCGTTCGCCTTCAAAACGGATATCGCCATAGGGATCATCCTCGATCAGCAGGGTATGGCTGTTTCGCAGGGCCTCAATCACCTGGTGACGACGCGCATTGGTATAGGAGACGCCGGAAGGATTCTGGAAGTTGGGTACCGTATACATCAGCTTGGCATTGGCGTTGGCCAGGGTATCCACAAGTTGATCGATGATGATACCGTCATCGTCCATCTCTACAGGGTGGAAGCGGGCACGATAGATGGATAGGGCCTGTATGGCACCGAGATAGCCTGGGGCCTCGATGATCACCTCATCACCCTCATTGAGCATGGTCTTGCCCAACAGATCCAACCCCTGTTGAGAACCATTGGTAATCAGGATATTGTCGGGACAAACCGTCAGCCCCATCTTCTCCTGATAGCGCCTGGAGATATATTCACGTAAAGGACGATACCCCTCGGTGGTGCTGTATTGCAGGATCTCATTACCCCCGGTCTCAAAGACCTTCTGCGTGGCATCCTTCAGGGCCTCTAGAGGAAACAGCTCCTTACTGGGCAGACCACCAGCAAAGGAGATGATGCTAGGATCCTCGGTGACCTTAAGGATTTCGCGTATAAAGGAGGGTGGCACATCGCAAATGCGATCAGAAAACAGCTCTTGCATGGTGATCAATGTATCTGTCGAGAGGAAACGACTAAGATAACTCAGCCCATAGCAGGAAGGAAAGTCCAAACAGATGTTTCATATCGTTCTTTATCAGCCAGAAATCCCACCGAATACCGGCAACATCATCCGCCTGTGTGCCAACACAGGGATGCAGTTACACCTAATCGAACCCCTGGGTTTTGAGATGGATGACAAACGTATGAAACGGGCCGGGCTCGATTATCACGAATATGCCCGGGTACAGATACATGCGGATCTACAAGGTTTTATCGACAAGGTAAAACCCAAACACATCTATGCTTGTTCCACCCGTGGTCAGCGCAATTACGCCGAAGCCGAATTTAAGCCTGATGATGCCCTGCTGTTCGGCCCCGAGACCCGAGGTCTGCCAAAGGCGGTTCTGGATGAGTTGGGTCCACAGCACGTATTACGTCTACCGATGAAGGAAGAGAGCCGTAGCCTGAATCTATCCAATGCGGTGGCGATCTTTGCCTACGAAGCGTGGCGTCAAAACGGTTTTCGTTAATAGACTAATATTCTTATAAACAATGGCTTAGGGTAAAACTCTTATAGCATGGTCAGCATTTCATCCACTTGTAGAAAATACCCCAAACAGGTGATGTAACAATTATCACTTTTAGATACATTAGGGGCGATAACAAAATTTGTGGGCAGAAGGAGTGCGAGCAATGATTAAAAAACTAGGCTTATTATCGATAATAGCGCTTATGCTAAACGCCTGTGGTGGGACGACACCTCCAGCAGATCCAGTTAGTAGTACAAATGTGACCTTAACAGGGGTGGTGTCTGCACCGACGGGCGTGGTGGCTGAACTACAGTCGGGCAATTATAAAACCATGTTGGCTGAAGCCCTGTTAGGGAAACGTCTTACGGCAATTACAACAGGCTGGAGTGCCGTTGCTGCCGGTGTAAGCATAAAATTGATTGAGGTTGATAGTGCAGGTGCCCAGGTTGGGGCTGCATTAGCAGAGACCACCACAGGTGCTAATGGTAGCTACACCCTAACCGTACCGGACGGCTTTGTTCCCGGGCCTAAGTATGTAGTTCGTGCGGGTTCCGGTACAACCATTATCGATGCACGTGTACCGAACACCGGTACCGTCGATATCGATCCAGCCACCGATGCAGCCAGTGACCTTGTTACCACCGTTGCGGGTAACCTTGGTGATATGACAGTTGAGGAGCTACAGGCAATATTAGAGCTGGTACAAGATGCCCTGGCTGATCTGGACACCGACCTGACGGCAACAACCATCTCTGATGATCTACAGCAACAAATCCTAAGTGATACCGAAAGTGCCAATGCCGTATATAGTACAGCGGCTGCCGGTCAGATCTGTGGAAACGTAAAGGATTCAACCGGTGCCAATCTTGCCAATATCAGGATAATTGTCCGTGATTATGCTGATGCAGTAACACGTGCAAAGACCAAGACAGATAGCAGTGGTAACTATTGTCTTAATGTTCCTGCCAGTGGCGATACAGACCCCGTTACCGAAGCAATCGTTAATGGGGAGTACATCCTTGGAGCGATAAACTTCACTTCTACCAGTATGGCTGCAAGTCAGTGGTGGACCAGCAACAGCAGTAGTGCAACGGATGGTAGTGGTGGTGCAAACATCCAGTCAGAGGCGCAAAAGGTTACCGTAACAGGTATCACAGGTGTGACGAAAGATTTCTACCTAGATGCCAATGGGGCTCGAATTGAAGGTGCCGTTGCTGCACATGACAGTGGCAGTACCGAAGGTGTTAAGGTAGATATCCGTGACTTTGATACCTTCCAAGGGTTGGCCGGCGCACGTGTAAAGGCCGATGGCACCTTTCGTATCAATGTTAAGGCGAGTGACTATATGATCTCCTTCCTTAACTCAACCAGCCAGCCATATGCGTCTGAGGTTTGGAAGGATACGGATCCAACCGGAGCTGGTACCAGCTTAGGAACACGGGACAGAAATAAGGCATCCAAAGAAACGGTAATAGCTGGTACTACATACAGTTATACGGCCGAATTAGAAGCAGGCAAGCTCTTGTCTGGCACGGTAACCGATAATGTAAGCAGCCAGGTGGTTCAGGGTACCCGGGTAGAGTTTGATAATGATACTGTTGGAAGGATCGCTACCAGGCGTACCAATGCACTGGGTCAATTCCGTCTCTGGGTACTCCCTAGGACAGGTTATATTGTTCGTACCTATGGTCATACGTTTTTTAACATAGATATGAGCTCTGCCAATGTGGATCTGAATCTCAACCATCCGTCTAGTTCGTTTACCGCGAAGATGGTTGCTGCGGATGGTGTGACCGGCGTAGCCAGGGCCGTGATGAAGTTCATCTATAATGATGGGGTCGGAGGTATCGGTGGTCGACTGGATCTACTACCCAGCAATGAGGATGGTACCTTTACCCTCAGAGCAGGTCGCTATGTTGATCACACACTATTATTAGCCGGTGATCCCGCTGCGGTTGGTTATGATGCGACAGATTTGACCACATATCCAAACACCTCATTCCATGTTGAGGCTCGTATGGATAGTAATCCGAACTATGGGTCGGGCATCTATACCAATCCAGATTTTGCCGCGGCAAATGCTGATAGTGCAGCCATTATCAAGTTTACTTCAGGAAATATCGACTTAACTTCTACCCCGGCCAAGGTTCCAACGATAACTAGCGCAGGAGGAAGTGGAGTCGGTTATCTAGTGGTACAGGCAAACGTTGGTGATAAGGTACATATTGGTTCAGGAGGAGGTTTGTCACTCGGTACTAAAACTAATCGTATGATTGGAGCGACCACACGTGGAGATGGTACCTTTAAGGTAAGCCTGCAAGGGGGAACCTATACGGTACGTGCAGGACCCGGAACTAGCGGTACTTGGTCAAATTGTCCTACCGTCACAATTTCTGATGGTCTGACTACTACTATTGATGCAAGTAGTGCAGGTGCCTGTACAGCGGGCACACCTCAGTAGTCGATAGCATAGCTTGTATAGAAAAAAGCCCCGCTCTAGCGGGGCTTTTTTTGACTTTAGAAAAAACCACCAAAATTAATCAGTAGCTTCCTTATTATTTTGTAACAAGTAATAGCTACTCTGTTTAAGACCTTTGGCCAGTTCAGACATGCGCTGATACTGTTCAGGGTATTGCGCGCTGACATTCAGCCCCGGTGTATCAGAGCGATAACGAAATAACTCATCCTTGCCGGTACGGTCATTGATGATGTAGTAGAACTCATCACTTATCAGCCCGTAGGTAGAGCCAAAGCTGCGCAAGATGGCATAGCTGCCGGCAAAGAATACGGTGATGGCAAGATACATAAATACCGGATAGATCTCATAAGTCATACCCAGGGAGGTTTCCATATCATCGAGGAAGGTTAATGCCACAGCGCCAAATCGTTCGTTCTGATAAGAATAAAAATTCAAATCGACCATTGAAATAACGGTATAGATGACGCCAGCAATAATTAGATATGCGCAAGGAAAAACATCACCCTGGCTATCAGCAAAGATGCCAGTATAAAAATAAACGAGTAAAGAATGAAACGGTTTTTTCTTGTATGTCTTGGAGTGGGTTATTACCTATGCTGCACCATGTGTCATGCTGAGGAATAAAGGCACTTATTCCAATTCTGATTTTAAGTCACGCCCCAGTAGTTCCATGACGGCTTCCTTTGCCGGGAGTCCTTGATGTAACACCCGATATACCTGCAGAGCAAGCGGCATATCAACACCTTGTTTTTGTGCCAGCTTATGTATCTCGTTGGCGGTTCTTATCCCTTCGACCACCTGATCGATCTCTATCAGAGCCTGTGCAGAATCCTTACCCTGACCCAGTGCGATACCATAGCGGCGGTTGCGTGACTGGTTATCGGTACAGGTCAGCACCAGATCACCCAGGCCTGCCAGGCCCATAAAGGTCTCCTGTTTGCCGCCCATGGCGACACCGAGACGCATCACCTCGATCAGCCCGCGCGTGATGATGGCGCTACGGGTGTTGGCACCGTAACCCAGGCCGTCGGCAATACCGGCAGCAATGGCGAGCACATTTTTCACCGCACCACCGATCTCTACACCGATGATGTCGTCGGAGGTATAGGCGCGAAAGTTGTGACCGTGCAGGCGGGTGGCCATGTCCATGGCGAAGAACTCATCATTGGAGGCAACGGTAACGGCAGTGGGCAGGCCCTGGGCAACCTCTTTGGCAAAGGTGGGTCCAGAGATGATGGCCACAGGTCGGTTGCCCAACTCCTCTTTGGCCACTTGATGTAATAGTTTTTGGCTGTCCTGTTCCAGACCCTTGGTGGCCCAGCTGATCCGGGTACCATTTTTCAAGTGAGGCATGATCGACTTCAGGGTCTCGCGAAAGGCGTGCGAGGGGACAACAATCAGTAAATCTTCCGCGTCTTTGATGCAGGCCAGATCACTGTCCAGCTGTAGGCTGTCGGGAAGTGAAATATCCGGCAGATAGCGTACATTTTCACGCGTCTGTTTCATCTCCTCGATCTCATCCGCGCGATGGCCCCACAACACGGTGTGGTTACCATTTCTCGCCAGCTGGATGGCCAGCGCGGTACCCCAGGAGCCGGCACCCAAGACACAGATTTTATGCTGTTTGTCGCTCATATGGGCTAGTGAGTCTCGGACTGTTCGGCTTGGCTCTGTGCATAGATGGCCTCGAAATTGACGGGTGCCAACAACAGTTGCGGGAAGCCGCCTTTGCTCACCAGTTCTGTGATCACCTCACGAACATAAGGAAACAGTGTGGTGGGACAGAAGACACCGAGTATGGGTGCCAGTTGTTCATCAGGGAAGCCTGAGATCTCAAAGATCCCCGCCTGATGAACCTCGGCCAGGAACGCGGTTTCGCCACCGGACTTGGCGGTTACCGTGATGGTCAGCACACACTCATAGAGATTGCCTTCAATGGGCTGGCCGTTGGTGGCAAGGTCGATGCTGACATCGGGCTGCCAATCCTTGGTAAAGATCTGTGGAGAATTGGGGGTCTCGAAGGAGACATCTTTCACGTAGATCTTTTGCAGGTTTACCTGTGGGGCCGGGGTCTGGTTTTCTTCGCTCATGTTCTGATTCCGGATGTAAATAGATGGTGGGTATTGTACCGGAAAGGTTTTGAAGAAGCAGGTTTTAGCCCTGTTGACGAACCCAGGCCAGCAGATTTTGCAGATCCATGGCGCCGGCCATGCGCGCCACCTCTTTACCCTTTTTGAACAGGGCCAGGGTGGGGATACTACGGATATTAAACTGTGCCGCCAGGGTCTGTTCGGCTTCGGTGTTGACCTTGACCACCCTATAGCGGGGTTCAAGTTGGCTGGCGGCCTGGGCAAATACCGGTGCCATCATCTTGCAGGGGCCGCACCAGGGGGCCCAGAAATCCACCAGTACCGGTAGATCACTACGACCGATGTGGGTGGCAAAGTTGCTGGCGTTGAGCTCCAGCGGCTGGGCGCTGAACAGGGGCTTTTGACAGCGGCCACATTGGCCACCGTCATTCAGCTTCTCGGCTGGGACGCGATTGACCCCATTACAGTGGGGGCAGACTACATGTAGGCCATTACTCATCTGCTAGAGTCCCAGTAGTGCGTCCAGTTCTTCGTCCATTTCCAGCTCGTACATGTCGTCGCAGCCACCGATGTGTTTGTCACCAATGAAGATCTGCGGCACGCTGGTAGCGTTACTTTTCATCTCCATCTCGATGCGTTTGTCGGGCTGTTTGTCCACGGCAATCTCGGTATAGCTAACCGCCTTCTTGTCCAACAACATCTTGGCGCGCACACAATAAGGACAGAATGCCGTGGTGTAGATGGTAACGTCTGGAGTACTCATGCTTTTTTCCGTTTCAGTGGCAGACTGGCGTGCTGCCAGGCCATGACACCGCCTTTAAGGTTATACAGATCCGTAAAGCCGTTTTTGCGCAGGATATTGATGGCATGGGCAGAGCGGTTACCGGAGCGGCAGGCCATAATAATCGGCTTGTTGGTATATTTTTCCAATTCGTTGAAACGATCCTTCAGTTGCGCCAGGGGGATGTGGATCGAGTCACGGATCATGCCGGAAGCGACCTCATTGGCTTCGCGCACATCCACGACGATGGCGTCATGATGGCTCATTTTCTCTACCGCTTGTTGAGCGTTCAGGTTGTTTGCTCCACCCTTTTGACTGCGTGCGAGAAAAAAGGACACAAGGGCCAGAGCCAGGAACAGGGTCCAGTTACGGCCTACGAATTCTAGATATTGTTGCATGATGTCTCCTGCAAGCGAATGATGACAATGGGTGCGTATGGCACGGGCACTGCCTGGAACATAAGCCGCTAATAATACAGCTGGGTGGCCAGGATGCAAAGACTATAAGAGCGATGAAGCGGGTGAGATTTCAGGCAAAGGTATCCGTTACGATCCTGTAAGAGGGTATCGCATGGGGGACAGACCGAGAAGATGTCGGAGCGGGGTTAATACACTAAAGGGTGCAAAAAACGTCGCGCATCATACTGATTAGCTGCAAGGTACGGTTGTCGCCGACACGGTAAAAGACGCGGTTAGCGTCCTTGCGAGCAGCGAGGATGCCTTTATCACGCAGTATCGCAAGATGCTGTGATATGTTGCTTTGTGAAGTCCCTACATTTTCGACGATATCCTGCACACTGATCTCCCGATCACCTAATGTGCAGAGAATCTTTAGCCGTAACGGGTGAGACATAGCCTTTAGTGATCGCGCCGCACGATCGATGTCCTCATCCCGTGTCATCAGGCCAAGGTTTTCCAGTTCCTTCATACCATCTACCCCAAGGTGTTATATCGTGCCTATGGCACTTGATTTTATGCGGTGATTTCCTCACCATTATTATTGTTGTAGCTACACTGTTATATAATTACTTTCTAATTAAAACAATATACAATTGATATAATTTTTTTGCGGGGCCTATCTTTTTAACTTATCGCCCGTGGGAGAGCCCCTGGATCAGCTTGTTTAGCGGAATATACGAATGCTAGACTGTGTCTAAAAGTTATCGCGACTAAGTGGTTATCAAAGAGAAATATGTCAAACACCCACAGACCTGTAGTATTGGTAATCCTCGATGGTTGGGGCTACCGTGAAGATCCCGAATATAATGCAATCGCCCAGGCCAACACCCCGGTCATGGATGGTCTTTGGCAAGATTACCCCCATACCCTGATTCGCGGCTCCGGTGCCGAGGTCGGCCTGCCTGCCGGTCAGATGGGCAATTCCGAGGTGGGACATCTAAATCTGGGTGCAGGTCGCGTGGTGTACCAGGAATTTACCCGCGTTAGCCGTGCCATTCAGACCGGCTCTTTTTTTAAGAACCAAACCCTTACTGACCCCGTGGACCAGGCTATCGCCAACGATAAAGCGGTGCATATCCTTGGCCTGCTCTCTCCTGGCGGTGTACACAGTCATGAGGAACAGATCCACGCCATGATCAAGTTGGCAGTGGATAGAGGTGCGAAAAA
>JAOUJT010000134.1 GCA_029883105.1 Gammaproteobacteria bacterium | reverse complement strand
GGCCGGATCAGGGGCTGGCCTTTGATGTGGCGGTACATGTGGGTACCCTCTCGGCGGTGGTGTGGTATTTCCGTCAAGAGGTGCTGCGCATGGGTATGGATTGGGGACGCTCGGTAGCACAGCGTCAGCAGGTGGGTGAGAGTCGTCTGGCCTGGGCAGTGATCCTCGGTACCATCCCTGCTGGCTTGGGGGGACTATTGTTTAAGGACTTGATCGAGGGTGAGGCTCGTTCCATGTTGGTGATCGGCATAGCCACCATCGTCTTTGCCCTCTTGCTCTGGTATGCGGACGTGAAGGGCAAGCGGACACGGGAAGAGCATAGCCTCTCCTGGGCTGACGTCATGTTTATTGGCCTGGCTCAGGCCCTGGCCCTGATCCCTGGCACCTCTCGCTCCGGCATCACCATGACCGCCGGTCTGCTACTGGGACTGAGCCGCAACGCGGCGGCGCGTTTCTCTTTTCTCTTATCGATCCCGCTGATTATGGCTGCGGGCCTGTTTAAGTTTAAGGATCTACTGGCGTCTGAACTAGCGGTGGACTGGTCGGCCATCATCAGTGGCACCCTGTTGTCAGCCATCAGTGCCTATCTGTGTATCCACGTCTTTCTCAAGTTGCTGGAACGTGTGGGGATGTTTCCCTTTGTGGTCTATCGACTGATACTGGGAGCGGTGCTTCTATATGTTGTCTTTGCATAAAACGAATCGCATGCACCGTCTCTGGTGGGTATTGGGTTGGTTGATGATCGCGGTGATTCTGTACTTATCGCTAATGCCGTCACCGCCCAAGGTTGGGGCTGTCTCGGATAAATGGCAACACGCCTTTGCCTATGCCCTGTTGATGAGCTGGTTTGCGCAACTGACATTCCATCGCTGGCGTACAGCTCTTTTGCTGGTGGTGATGGGTGTTGGTGTTGAGTTTATTCAGGGATGGAGTGGGCTGCGTTATTACGAAAGGATGGACATGGTCGCCAACACAGCAGGTGTGTTGATAGGCTGGCTGATGTTCCGGTTAGGGTTTCATTATCTCAGCTGGCTGGAAAAGCCGCGGAAATCATAGGGCGTGCCGTGCACGCCTTTTGGGCATCGAAACAGCTGAATGCCGGCCATGGCCCGGCCTATGGTCATAAATATCAACTTATTTATCACCCCAACCGGAGTCATAGGGCGTGCCGTGCACGCCTTTTAGGCATCGAAACACCTGAATGCCGGCCATGGCCGAGCGATGGAAAAGGGTTCAAAGGGGATATAAAAAAGTCCGCTATCAAGATCATTGATAGCGGACTTTTGTTTCTTCAACCCGGTGACTAACCCTGGCTGAGGAAGAAGATGGAGAAGAGAGACAGTGCCAGAGAGGCAAAACCTACCAGCAGCTCTATCATCGCCACCATATCGCTACGACCACCTTGTACCTGCATGCGCTGGGTCTTGCTCATATCTGCCTTGCGAACAGGCTTGGCCTTGCTACCACCAGTACTAAAACCGGGCATGGAGAATTTGCCGCGGCGGAAGGCCATCATAAAGGTGGTTTTTAATGGCTGGCTGGCGATAAAGCCGATGCCGACGATGATTACCAGGTAGATAAACATGTCCATGGTGGTGGGGGGCACAGCCCAGAATTTCTGGTATTGAGGATACAGCACGGTGGCTGCACCGATGGCTCCCACCAGAGTGGTGAACATCGGGTAGGTGATGCGTAGCAGACGTTGTATCAAGCCGGCCAATACAGGCAGTCCTAGTAACACCACCGCCCAGTGGGTGTAGGCATCATATTGTTTTACCAAAATGAGTGAGCTTTGCAGGTAATAGGTGAGCCCGGCGACGAAAACAAAAAAGACCAGGCTGCCGATGATGATGTTCAGGGCACGCGATACCAGGCTGTCTTCATAGATCATTCAATACTCCAATCTGTCGTTTGTTATGTTTTATGAAAAATCATTTGTGTAGGGAGCTTATCGGATCAAAGCACGCAAGACTTTATTTTTTTAACGCCTTGAGTTGTTTGATACGCTCTAGTCGTACCGCATCCGCAATGGCTGGCCCCTTGAGGCCTTGTTGAGCATAGGCTCTGGCTTCGACCGTTCGACATACCCCTGCCGCCTCGCGCAGCAAGTCAGGTTGTAGCAATATCCGCTCTTCGTAACCGGGACGACCTCGGGAATCGGCCTCACAGGCCAGCAACCACTGCTCGAAGCGGTCTGGTTTGCGGTAGATATCCAGGGAGGAGAGCAGATCCACCAGGGTACTGGCCTTTAACTCAGCGGCGCGATGAAAGTGCAGGTGATACTCGGTTACCAGTAGTGCTAAGTCGCGATAGTCACGCGGGACTCGCAGCCGATCGCATAGGGCCTTCACCAGCGGTACTCCACGGGCCTCGTGGGCGATATGTTGTGGCCATTCTGCTTCGGGGGTGGTGCCTTTGCCCAGGTCGTGGACCAGGGCCGCAAAGCGCACCGGGGGGGCTGTACTGAGACCTGCCGCCTGCTCCAGTACCAGCAGCGTATGCAGGCCGGTGTCGATCTCAGGGTGGTACTCGGCAGGTTGGGGCACGCCAAACAGCTGCTCGATCTCGGGAAAGATCCGTTCCAGGGCACCACACTCACGTAAGATCTGGAAGTAGGTTTGTGGTGAATCCTCACCCAGCGCACGGGCGGTCTCCTGCCATACCCGCTCCGCTACCAGGGCATCCACCTCGCCATCATTAACCATTTGCCGCATCAGTTGCATGGTCTCTGCTGCGACAGTAAAACCCAGCGGGGAAAAACGGGCGGCAAAACGTGCCAGACGCAGGATGCGTACGGGATCTTCCACAAAGGCCGGGGAGACATGGCGTAGCAAACGCCCTTGCAGATCTGCCAGACCACCATAGGGGTCGATGATCCGGCCTTGTGAGTCCTCGGCCATAGCATTAATGGTCAGGTCACGGCGTAACAGATCCTGTTCCAGGCTGACATCGGCGGCAGCATAAAAGGCAAAGCCGGTATAACCCGGGGCGGTCTTACGTTCGGTGCGAGCGAGGGCGTACTCCTCGTTGCTGTCGGGATGGAGAAAGACCGGAAAGTCCTTGCCTACAGCACGGTAGCCTGCAGCCTCCATCTGTTCCGGGCTGGCACCCACTACGACCCAGTCTATGTCCTTAACCGGTAGTTTGAGCATGCGGTCACGTACCGCACCGCCTACCTTGTAGGTGTCAAAATCCTTCACGGGGCTGGGTCCTGCCTATCTGCGTGCCTTGCTGCGAAAGTGAGGATAGCGCGAAACACAGTGGGCGTCTTGCAATATAAGCGGTGCCACAGCCTCCAGTGGGGTGGGCTTGATAGCAAAGATGGCGGGAAATTCACCGGTACAGACACTGTCGGTTTGCAGGCTGCGGTAATTGTCCATAGAGAAGGGTTTGCCGGGGGCAAACTCCAGCATCAGGGCCTGCATCTTTGAAAAGGTATCATTCAGGCCGAGCACCTTTTTTCTCTGGCAGGTAATAGCGGCGATGTACTCCACCAGCTGTTTCAGGCTATAGGTCTTGGGTCCGCACAGATCGTAACGCTGGCCGATAGTGTGACGATCCTTGAGTGAGTGGGCAAAGGCACTGACCACATCGCCGATGTGCACAGGGGCCATCTTTGTATCGGGGCAGGCCAGTGGCAGGAACAGCGGCACGTGTTTCAGGATGCTGGCGAAACGATTTATGAAGCTATCATCCCGGCCAAAGATAACCGAAGGGCGGAATATGGTGATATCCAGATCCTTGGTGGCGACGAGGAAGCTTTCCGCATCACCCTTGGTGCGCAGATAGTAACTACTGCCCTGTGAGGCATCGGCATTCAGCGCGCTCATGTGCAACAGACGTTGGGTGCGGGTACGACGACAGGCCTGGACGATGGTGTGTGCCAGTTCTACATGGACCTTGCGGAATTCGTGGTCCTGGTGACTGCGGGAGTTAAGAATGCCCACCAGGTTGATAACCGTGTCACAGTCCTTGAACTGGGAGGTCAGCACATCGATGTTGAAAATGTCGGCATCCAGTATTTCAACATTGGGCAGCACAAGTAGCTCCCGATGGCGTTCACGGTGGCGGGTTAGCAGGCGAATCTGGTAGCCCTCTTTTACCAGACGATTGACCAGATGGTGACCGACAAAGCCGGTACCACCCAGTATGCATATCTTCTTTGTAACCATCACCAACCCCTAAAACAAGCCGTATTATTGTAAAGTTTTTGTAAATTGAGTTATTCCCCATTGTTTTGGACTATGTGTGTGCAGTCAAGCACTTATGCTAGGGATTTCATGGTTTGGGGTTCCGTTGTTCGATGCAACGCATCTATACTGGCATAAAGCTCATGCATTTTAGGAAAGGGGAGTTAGATGGCCTTACAAACGATAAATCCTGCCAATGGTGATGTGGTCAAGGAGTTTGCTTCCTGGACGGATTCGGAATTGGATCGAGTTCTATCACTGGTGGCGGACGAAACTCCTGCCTGGGCCACCCGCAGCATTGCCGAACGCAGTGCACTAATACGCAAGGCGGGGGAGGTGCTGCGCAAAAACAGTGATAAGTATGCCAGCCTGATTAGCCTGGAAATGGGCAAGCTTAAGCGCGAGGCGCTGGCGGAGATCGAAAAATGTGCCTTCGCCTGCGATTATTATTCCGAGCATGCGGACGACTATCTGGCGGATGAAGAGATAAAGACCGATGCCGGTCGTAGCCTGATCACCTACTTGCCACTGGGAACCATTCTGGCAGTGATGCCGTGGAATTTCCCCTTCTGGCAGGTGTTGCGTTTTGCCATCTCGACTATCACTGCAGGCAATACTGTGGTGTTGAAGCACGCCTCCAATGTTCCTCAAAGCGCCCTGGCCATTGAAGATGTCTTCCGAGAGGCGGGCTTCCCGGCCAACGTTTTCACTACCCTGATGATCGGTGCGTCTCAGGTAAAGGCGGTGATCGAAGACCCGCGTATCCATGGCGTGACCTTGACCGGCAGCGAGGCAGCGGGTCGTATTGTCGCCTCGCAGGCCGGGGCAGCGATGAAGAAATCGGTACTGGAGCTGGGTGGTTCAGATCCGTTTATCGTGCTGGAAGACTGCGATATGGACTGGACGGTGTCACAGGCAGTCGCCTCGCGTTTTGGCAACTGCGGTCAGGTCTGTATCGCTGCCAAGCGTTTCATCCTGGTTGATAGTATTGCCGATGAATTTGTACAGCGTTTTAAGACCGGGGTAGAGGACTTGGTCATCGGCGACCCTGCTGATGAGGCCACTTCCATTGGTCCCATGTCGCGGGTGGATCTACGAGATGAATTGGATCAGCAGGTGCAGGATTCCATCAAGGCCGGTGCCAAGGTGTTGACCGGTTGTGCGCCGGTTGAAGGCCCGGGGGCCTACTATCAACCGTCTTTGTTGGATCATGTAAAGCCGGGGATGCGTGCCTATGACGAAGAGTTTTTTGGCCCCGTCGGTATCATTATCCGTGTTAAGGATGAGATGGAGGCGATCCGTGTCGCCAACGATTCTCGCTTTGGTCTAGGCAGCTCCATTTGGACGCAAAATATTGAAAAGGGCGAAAGTCTGTCACGTCTGCTGCATACAGGTTCGACCTTTATTAATGGTCTGGTGAAGAGTGATCCGCGCTTGCCTGTGGGTGGTGTACGGGCTTCAGGTTATGGTCGTGAGTTGTCCAGGGTTGGGATGCATGAGTGGTGCAACATCAAGACCCTATGGATAAAGTAATGAACAACAACTATTAATATGACGCCCCGCCTGACGGGGCGTTTTTGTTTACCGAGCCAATAATAGGGATCGATTCAGTTCATGAAAGAGATGGTGGAGCTTAAACGTAGCATTAGTCTGCCGTTACTGACTTTTTACGGCCTGGGCACCATTCTTGGTGCGGGGATCTATGTCCTCATTGGCGAGGTGGTGGCCGAGGCTGGGATGCGAGCCCCGTTATCGTTTTTGGTTGCCGCACTGCTGGCGGTATTTACCGCCCTCTCTTATGCGGAATTGTCGGCACGTTTTCCTCGCAGTGCTGGTGAGGCGGTATACCTGCAGGAGGCGTTTCACCACCGTAGTTGGTCTCTGCTTATGGGCTTGATGGTCATCATTGTGGGCTCTGTCTCTTCTGCTGCACTGGCGAATGGGTTTGTGGGTTATGCACAGCTCTTCGTTGAGCTGATGTCTCAGAATAATGGTGGCTGGATGATGACCTTGCTGGTTAGCTTGCCGGCCTGGGTGACTATTACCCTTTTGATTCTGGGACTGGGCCTGATCGCCATGTGGGGAATTGGTGCTTCGGTGTGGGCTGCAGCCACCATTACACTGGTAGAGATCGGTGGCCTGTTATTGATTGTGGTGGTGGCCGGAGACTCCTTGCAAACCTTGCCAGCGCGCTGGGGAGAGATCATCAGCCTGTCGACCGAAGGCAGTGGAATGGCCATCCTTGCCGGCGCTTTTCTCGCCTTCTACGCCTTTGTGGGATTTGAAGATATGGTCAATGTGGCGGAAGAGGTGAAGGAACCGAAAAAAAATCTGCCCCGAGGCATCATCATGGCGTTGATTATTGCCGGCCTGTTGTACTTTCTCATTGCCCTGGTGAGTGTGCTGTCGGTGCCGGTGAAAGAGTTGGCAGGCGACACGGCACCATTGGCTCGAGTCTATAGTCATGCCACCGGTGAGGCACCAATTCTGATCAGCCTGATCAGTATGGTTGCGGTGATCAATGGCGTGCTGATTCAGATCATCATGGCCTCACGGGTGTTGTATGGTCTGAGCTGGCAGGGCTGGCTACCGGGCTGGTTGAGTTATGTCCATCCCGCACGACAGACTCCCATATTTGCCACCCTGGCGGTGATCATCCTGGTGCTGGTACTGGCCTTGTGGTTGCCACTGGTCACCCTGGTGAAGGTGACCAGCCTGATCACCTTGCTGGTGTTTGCCCTGGTGAACCTTTCTCTGTGGCGGGTGAAGCGGCATGATCGTCACCCCGCCGGGATCATGGTGTTCCCGCTGTGGGTGCCGATAGCGGGCTTTGTGGTCAGTACCGCGTTTGTCATTTTTCAGCTCTATGTGGGAATTTAAAAGCGCGGGATTTTATTCGGTAAGCTGGCCCTGGGTTGGCATTCTCTCATGCGCACGTCACAGGATAATCAAAGCTTACCTTAGCCCTGAAACGTGTGCTTATACTGCTCGCGCAACAGATTTTTTTGTACCTTGCCCATGGTGTTTCTGGGCAGTGCCTCCAGCACAAAGATACGCTTGGGTACCTTGAAGCTGGCCAGCTGTTTTTTCAATAACTGGATCATCTGAGCCTCATCCGGCAATAGCGCGTGGTCACTGGCGACCACGACCGCAGACACAGCCTCACCAAAGTCCGGATGCGGCAGGCCGATGACAGCCGACTCCAAAACACCGGGGAGCTCATCGATCTCAAGTTCGATCTCCTTGGGATAGACGTTAAAGCCGCCGGTGATCACCATGTCCTTGTCACGACCGACGATGGAGATGTAACCCTGCTGGTTTTGCATCGCCATGTCACCGGTCTTGAAGAAGCCGTCTTCGGTAAATTCTTCCGCTGTCTTCTCCGGCATGCGCCAATAGCCTGCAAATACGTTGGCACCTTTGACCTGCAGATTGCCCACTTCACCACTGGCAACGACCTGGCCCTCATCGTCTACAATGCGTGCATCCACGCCGGGTAGAGGAAAGCCGACGGTGCCGG
>JAOUJT010000133.1 GCA_029883105.1 Gammaproteobacteria bacterium | reverse complement strand
ACCTTGCCCGCGACGTGTACCACATCATCGTCCTCGAAGCAGCGCACCACATGGGCAATGGCATCGGTCTCGCGGATGTTGGCGAGGAATTTGTTGCCGAGCCCCTCACCTTTGGAGGCACCTTCTACCAGTCCGGCGATGTCGACGAACTCCATGGTGGTCGGCATGACTCGTTCGGGCTTGACGATCTCTGCCAGAGCGTCCTGACGGCTGTCCGGTACCATGACCACCCCCACATTGGGCTCGATGGTACAGAAGGGATAGTTCTCCGCCTGGATACCGGCCTCGGTGAGGGCGTTAAACAGGGTGGATTTGCCCACATTCGGCAAACCGACGATACCGCACTTGAATCCCATGGCTTACTTCCAATAGTTAATAACAATAAATTCCCTCAGGCCGGTGATGGGCCCGCGAATTTATTTAGTGTGTAGGCGGTTCATGACTAGCTGATACTCCCCTTTAATGATATCGGGGATCTCACTCTCTGCCGCATCCAGGGCACGCTCTATCGACACCTTGTCGTCGACAGATGGCTTCTTTAATACATAATTTGCCACCTGCTTGGCATTGCCAGGATGATCTATCCCTACCCGCAGGCGCATAAAATCTTTACTGCCCAACTGGGCAATGATGTCACGCAGACCGTTATGGCCACCATGACCGCCACCTTTTTTCAGGCGTATATCTCCAGTCGGAATATCCAGCTCGTCATGTACAACGAGGATATTTTCCAGCGGGATCTTATAGAAATTAGCCAGTGCTGCCACTGACTGACCACTACGGTTCATAAAGGTCATTGGTTTGAGTAACCAGACATCGCGCGAATCGATGATAAGCTTGCAGGCCTCACCGTGAAACTTGGTTTCGTTACGCAGAGTGCCGCCATAACGACGCGCTAGCTGGTCCACAAACCAAAAACCGGCGTTGTGCCGGGTATCCACGTACTCCGATCCAGGATTACCCAGACCGACGATAAGTTGAATACACGACGCCAACGCCGGTTTTCTCTACAGTAAAGGGCGGGCGGGATTACTCCTCGCCGCCCTCTACAACTTCAGCGCCTTCATCAGTAGATTCACTGCCACCACGGGTAGCAGCCATCGTCGCAACAGCCTGATCATGTCCGTCACCGTGCAGCAGCTCAACCACTTCCACACCGGCAGGGATATTTATTTCAGACATATGCACTGACTGGCCGACTTCCAGCTTGGAAACATCGACTTCGATATACTCTGGCAGATTCTTAGGCAGACACTGAACTTCCACTTCATTCATGTTGTGGGTCAGTACACCACCAGCCTTGATACCAGGCGATGTGTCGGTACCGATACAATGTACGGGCACGTGTACGCGCAGCTTCTGATTCTCGTCAACACGCAGAAAATCTGCATGCATAACGATGGCTTTGGCTGGATGACGTTGCAGATCCTTAAGGATCGCTTTCTCATCGCCACCAGGGGTCTTAACCGTGAGGATATGAGAATAGAAGGCCTCATCACTCAGGTGCTTGACCATTTCGTTATGGTTAAGAGAGACCGATATAGGATCCTTACCCGCACCGTAGATCACGGCGGGAACCTTGCCTTGATGACGCAGGCGGCGGCTCGCACCTTTCCCCTGGTCTTCACGGGCTTCAGCGATTACAACAAAGTTGCTCATGGCTTTTACTCCAAAAGATTAAAAAACGGACCACTACGTGGCCCTAGCCTCCCCCGCGACCAGGGTTGGCGACTTGTGTCAGTCCCAAGGGATAAGTCTTAGTACGGGGCGAGCCCCTACTAAGACTAATCCATATACATGGAACTAACGGATTCTTCATCACTGATGCGGCGAATGGTTTCTGCCAGCATTTCAGCCATACCCAATACACGTATCTTGCTGCAGGCGCGGCCCCTTTCATCCAGCTGGATGGTATCGGTCACGATCAGTTCATCCAACTCGGAGTTACTGATGTTGTCGATGGCCGGGCCGGACAATACCGGATGGGTGATATAGGCAACGACCTTTTTGGCACCATGTTCTTTCAGAGCAGAGGCGGCCTTACACAGAGTGCCTGCAGTATCCACCAGGTCGTCGATCATGACACAGGTGCGACCATCCACGTCGCCGATGATATTCATAATCTTGGCCACGTTCGCCTTAGGTCGGCGCTTGTCGATGATAGCCAGGTCGGCGTCATCCAGACGCTTGGCCAGGGCTCGGGCACGTACCACACCGCCCACATCGGGAGAGACCACGATCAGGTCCGGGTGCTTCTGTCGCCATACATCCCCCAGTAGGATCGGTGAAGCGTAGACATTGTCTACCGGAATATTGAAAAAACCCTGGATCTGATCGGCGTGCAGGTCAACGGTCAACAGACGATCGGCCCCCACCGCCTCCAGCATGTTGGCCACCACCTTGGCAGTGATCGGTACACGTGCAGAGCGAGGACGGCGATCCTGACGGGCATAACCAAAGTACGGGATCACAGCGGTGACACGTGAAGCAGAGGAACGACGCATGGCATCGATCATCACCAACAACTCCATCAGGTTGTCATTGGTAGGCTCACAGGTGGGCTGGACAATAAAAACGTCCTTACCGCGGACGTTTTCCATAATCTCTACCTGAACCTCACCGTCACTAAACTTGCCGACGATGGCCTTACCCAGTGTGGTGCGAAGGTATTGGGCGATCTCTGTGGCCAGCTTGGTATTCGCGTTACCGCTAAACACCATCATCTTGCTATCGGTATCGCTCGCTCGATCATGCATCTATATAGGTTCCAGTATGCTTGGCCTAAACAGGTGCACCCGCCGAAGCGGGTACTAAATATGGCTGGGCCGGCAGGGATCGAACCTGCGCATGACGGGATCAAAACCCGTTGCCTTACCGCTTGGCGACGGCCCAATGAACGCTTTGTTAAGTAGCCTCAAAAGACTCGGCTACTGTCAGCAAGGGGGAACGATTAACGCCCCTTGCGGTAAATCCTTTCCATCCCTCAGGCATCTGCGCCTTAAGCTCTTCTGCCTGGCCTTTACTATCAAAGGCGGCGAAGACACAGGCACCGCTTCCGGTCATCTGTGCTGGCGCGAACTGCCGCAGCCACTTCAAGGCTTCGGCTACCCGGGGATACCGCTTCTCGACAATGGCTTCCAGTGTGTTTGACACTAAATGCCCTGCGAGAAAGTCGCGTATTGTAATGGCAGATGTGTCTCGTATCAATTGCGAATCTGAAAAAATATCTGCTGTTGATACCATAACCGGTGGAATTATGACCAAATACCACTTTTCTTCCACCTCTATCGGTTCTAAAACCTCACCGACCCCCTCTGCCCAGGCACTATGTCCATGGACAAAAATCGGCACATCAGCCCCCAGTTGCAGACCTAGCTGTGCCAATTCATCGCTAGAGAGCCCCAGTTTCCATAGACAATTCAGCGCCACCAGAGTGGTGGCGGCATCGGAACTGCCCCCGCCCAGTCCTCCTCCCATGGGCAGACGCTTTTGCAGATCTATCTCTACCCCCTGGGTGCAGCCACTGTGTTGCTGTAACAGACGAGCGGCACGAACGATGAGATCGCTCTCATAAGGGATCGCCGCCATCTCGCCCTGGGCGTAGATACGTCGGATCTCGCCGTCGCTGTTTACCTTATATGAAAGACCATCACCATGGTCGAGGAGTACAAATACTGTCTGCAATAGATGATAACCATCACTACGCTGACCGGTAATATGCAGGAACAGATTGAGTTTGGCCGGGGCCGGCCACCAGAGGGTATCGGACAGGCTCATGATTGGGGCAGTGACCACTTGTCTATAACGATACGAACACTCAGTTGGTGATTATCCACAAACACCTTTTTCGGCAAGCTGTGGGCCTGATAAAGCTCGTAGGCTCGAAAACGTACCTTCCACTGATCCTGACTCAATTGCGCCAAGCGCCCCTGATCATCCAGGCTGTGCTGACTACCACCATTGGGTTGAGGTAAGCCTCGTATCCAGTATTTCAGCGCATCGATAGGCACCACGTAGCCGGTATGCAGAAAAAGCAGTTCCTGAGCATCGCTGGCCACCTCATCAACATCACCGCTAATCAGACGCACCGTACCGCGCTCACCATGCAGGCTCACGCCACCTTGTCCCAGAGGTCCTGTGATCTCAATGGCGAAAACATCGCCATCCTGTTTCCAGTGTAGATTGGCATTTACCGCCTGATCATAGCTGCGTATGGCGATGCGGCCTTCTATATCCCAATTCTCTATTGCCGCCAGCCACTGACGGCGTTGCTGCCAGCTGGCCTGAGGGTCATCCACGGGCTTTAATACTGGCGTACTACTACACGCGCTCAGCAGCAGGAGAATCAAGAATACCGGCATCACTCTCACGGCAGATACTTCTTCATTACCTGTTGCAGGATCTTATGCTCTGGCTCGCGTTTTGCCGCCTCGCGCCATAACTTGCGAGCCTTTTCTTTCTCCCCCCGCAACCAATAGACTTCACCCAGGTGAGCCGCAACCTCGCCATCTCTAAGCAAGTTATAGGCCCGCTTAAGATAATCCTCGGCCTCTTTCAGTCGGCCAAGGCGGAATAACACCCAGCCCAGGCTGTCGAGGATGGGACCACTGTCCGGTTTCAACTCATGCGCACGTTGAATCAGCTTATGCGCCTCCTGCAGGTGCTTGTTTTGATCGGCCCAGGTGTAGCCCAGTGCATTCATGGCATCGGCATTTGTGGGATCCAGTTTCAGGATATGCTGTAAATCCTCCTCCATCACTTCTGGCTTATTAAGCCGTTCGGCGAGGATAGAGCGTGAATAGAGTAGTTCAGTCGCATCGGGGTAACTGTCGAGCGCCTTGGTATACACAGCAAAGGCCCTTTCATACTCCTTCGCGGCAGTCAGCACCTCTGCTTCCAATTGCCACAGACGCATCCTGTCACTGGCACTTTCAAATGACAGTCGATGCAGGTATTCGAGGGTAGCGTCCAAGCCTTGTTCTTCCAAATTGAGAAGCGTAAAACGTCTTACCGCCGCGTAAACATGCTCACCACTGCGTACATTTCGATACCACTGCTTGGCCTCTTCATCGCGCTTATCACGCTCAGCGATCAAGCCCAGGTAATAACTGGCATCATCGACCCGCTGATCCATAGCCACCAATTGACGGAACTGTTGTTCCGCATCATCAAAGCGCTGCTGTTGCATATTGAGCAACCCTAGGGGGAAGAGGACATCAGGATCATTGGGGCGCTGTTTGAGGATCTGGGTGAACTGTGCCTTCGCCTGTTTATATTTACCCTGCTGGAACAACATGCGGGCAAAACGCAGACCCAGATGCAGATCCTTGGGATGCAGCTTAATGGCCTTTTTCAGTGCCCGTTCGGCCTCTGGCCACTGGCCCTGCTGTACAAAAACCCGCGAACGTAATTCATACACCTGCCACCAGTTAGAGCGCAACGATGCGGCACGGTCCAGAGACGTCAAGGTGGCCTGATATTGATTGGCAACCAGGGCCAGTTTGGCATACGCCAAATGCGCCTCCGGTAGTTTGTCATATTGCTTGACCAGTCGGCCCATCAATTCCAGTACCGCAGCCCGATCCTCTTCCGCTGCCAATACCTTGCTGAGTTGCTCAAATACCGACTGGGGAGATTTGGCGCGAGCAAAGATACTGTCTATATTGCGCTGGCTCGCATCCAGATCACCGTTGCGCAGATATAACAGGGCCAGGACATGTTTGAGCTCCTGATTATCCGGCTGCGCCTGCTCCCAGATAAGTGCGGTCTTGAGGGCCTCTTTATGACGTTTGGCGAAAATGGCAAGGCGCGTCGCTCGCGCGGCAATATCCATATCCTTACTGAACTCTGCGGCATATAGATAGGCATCCACCGCAACGTCCAAATTACCCCGCCTTACTGCGATCTCTGCCAGCATGATGGCGTACATCAGATCCGAGGTCATCTCCCCTTTATAGTTCTGCTGTGGTGGGGCTTGGAAGTGAGGGGGATCTTGCGAAGAAACATTCAGGCCACTGCACGCCGATAGCGTCGCCGTCAAAGCCATTATGAACCACAGTTTCCGCATTCATCCTCCAATAGGTGTCAAATTAAAGATTTAGCCAACTATACCGAAATTTATCCTAAAATACCGTGGCAATATTGCTTAAGTATCAAGGTCTACAGATACAAATCGAAACCGCAACCAAGCTAGGGGATAATATTACAAGACGCTAATCTAAGGCTTGTATTCGGCTGCCGCATCGCGCAAAATCTGCACTGCTTTAAGACTGTCCAGGCCCTATGTCGCTACTTGCATTCGGAATAAATCACAAGACCGCCCCGGTGGACATACGTGAGAAGGTCGCGTTTGACCCACAGCGCCTTCCCGATGCCCTGCGTCAACTTGTGTCTCGCGATTCGGTCAATGAAGCCGCAATTCTGTCTACCTGTAATCGCACCGAACTCTACTGTGAAACCGATAATGGCGACGAGATCGAAGACGTTCTCGACTGGTTCTGCGAATATCATGGTCTCAACCTGGACGAGGTCCGCCCCTACATCTACGCCCACCCCGACTCCTCGGCAGTCCATCAGATCATGCGTGTGGCCAGTGGCCTCGACTCTCTGATCCTGGGTGAACCGCAGATCCTGGGGCAGATGAAGGATGCCTTTAGTGCCGCCAATGAGGCGGGAACGGTCGGCTCCCTACTTAACAAACTCTTTCAACAGACCTTTACCGTGGCGAAAAAGGTGCGAACCGATACCGCCATTGGTTCCAGCCCGGTGTCAGTGGCCTTCGCTGCCGTGAGCCTGGCAAAACAATTTTTCACCAAGATGGAAACCCACACCGCCCTGCTCATCGGTGCCGGGGATACCACCGAACTGGTGGCACGGCATCTGAAGGAGACCGGTATCGGTCGCCTTATTATCGCCAACCGTACCGTAGAAAAGGCGCGTCAACTGGCCACCGAACTGGGTGGCTTTGCCATTGGCCTGAATGAGATCCCGCAACATCTGGCCGAGGCGGATCTGGTGATCTCCTCCACCGCCAGTCAGCAACCCATCGTTACACGCGTGATGGCTGAAGCGGCGATGAAGAGTCGCAAACACAAGCCCATTCTCATGGTTGACATCGCCGTACCGCGTGACATTGAGGCCAGTATCATCGAGCTGGAGGATATCTACCTCTATACCGTCGATAACCTCACCAGCATCATCCAGGAAGGTATGCGCTCGCGTAAGGCCGCAGCTGAGCAGGCCGAAGAGATGATCGAATCTCAGGTGGTCCACTTTATGGGCTGGATGCGTTCACTGGAGGCGGTGAAACTGATCCGTGACTATCGCCAGAGCGCCGAACAGCAGAGAGACGAACAGATAAACAAGGCCATGAGCCAGTTAAGCAATGGCAAACCCGCCGAGGAAGTCATTCAAGAACTGGCCAATGGCCTTACCAACAAACTGATCCATAAACCCACCATCGAAATGAACCAGGCCGCCTACGCCGGTAACAATGAGTTACTCGCCGCTGCACAGCAGTTACTGGGCATCGAAGACAAAGAAAGCTAAGGCTCTGTAACCCCATGAAAGAATCTATCGTACGTAAACTCGAGGGTATCTCCGAGCGCCTGGAAGAGATCAACCACCTATTGTCCGATCCCGGCGTTATCGGTGATCAGAACAAATTCCGTACCCTGTCACAGGAGCACTCCCAACTGACACCGGTGGTGGAGACCTTTACCCGCTACCAGAGCAACCAGGGAGATCTGCAGGCCGCCGAGGAGATGCTCAAAGAGAGTGATCCGGAACT
>JAOUJT010000132.1 GCA_029883105.1 Gammaproteobacteria bacterium | reverse complement strand
CCACCGAAGAGATACGGGGTCAGCTTTGCCATAAGGTCTCCCACCATTCCGATGTACCCTGCAGTCAGCACGGTGAACACTGTCCACTGGAAACGGTGTTTGATACCGGCCAACCGACTCAGGTTATGCATATTCACTATGATCATGAAGATCACGAAGAGTATGTCCAGTTACAAGCCAATCCCATCTTTGATGATGAGGGTCGGGTGAAGTACATGGGTGAGTACATCAACCCGATCAATCAATATAATGAACCCGGAGGCTTATTGGTTGGTCGTTCACCTCCTATGATGCGCCTTATCAGTCTACTGCAGCGCGTAGCACCTACCCAGACCACCGTCCTCTTGCAGGGAGAAAGTGGCGTCGGAAAGGAGTGTGTAGCGCAATATCTTCATCAATATTCCAACCGACCCTCTGGCCCTTTTGTTGTGGTGGATTGTGGTAGCCTGGGCGAACAGCTGATCGAAAGTGAGCTGTTTGGCTATGAAAAAGGTGCCTTTACCGGAGCGGCCAGTCGCAGGAAAGGTCTGTTCGAGGCCGCCTATGGCGGCAGCCTTTTTATCGACGAGATAGGCGAATTGCCTCTCGCCCTGCAAACCAAACTTTTACGTGTGTTGGAAACCGGCTCGGTACGTCGTGTGGGAGGCACTGACTATCACAAGATAGATGTTCGTATTGTTGCCGCCACCCACCGGAATCTAAGGCAGATGGTGAAAGAGGGCGAATTTCGCGAGGATCTCTACTATCGTCTGTCGGCATTTCCTATCAATATACCGTCTCTACGTGAGCGTAAGGATGATATCCATATGCTAAGCGAACATTTTCTCAGAGCTATCGAGGAGGGAGAGCAACACATCCCATTGTCTGCCCAGGTCATCGAGAGTTTGATGAGTTACGACTATCCCGGCAATGTGCGCGAACTGAGAAACATCCTTGAGCGTGCGGTGATCCTTGCTTCAGGAGGTGTGATTACACCAGAGGCTATAGTGATTGATGGGATGGACGAACAGGAGTATCCAGCTTTTAGTGGTGAGCCGTTCAATCGCGATGCAGCGGTTAAAATTACAACTTCCGATGGGTGGATTACACGCCGGAATCGTCTGGACGATGAGACGGTTATCTCCGCCTTGCAAAGATTCGATGGTCATCGTAAACATGCGGCAGAGTTTCTCGGTGTGAGTGAGAGAACACTCTATCGGCATATGCAACGTTTGCGCAAAGCATAAAAAAGGGGCAGTTAGGGTAACTGCCCCAATTCCACTATAGTGTGGAGTGGAGTTTGGAATATTGTTAATCGATTACTTTAATGGTAGTCAGTCCCAGATTGCTCCAGTTTTGCATCCCACCGCGATACCATTTGATCTTGTCTGCGGGGTAGCCGAACTTCAGCAGGTTCTTGATATTGTTCGGTGACTGGCCACACCACATGCCATTACAAAACATTACCAGGGTCTTGGCATTAGAGTAATCCCACAGACCTTCCATCTCCTTGACGCCAAATTTGGTGGTCATGATCTCGCCGATGGAAATCGGATCGGCACCTTTGGCAGGATTCAGCTTGGTCCAGGGCAGATTGATCGAGCCAGGAATAGTGCCTTTCTTCACCCAATCAGGGGTGCGTGAATCAATAACAAGAATGGATTTATCGCCATCACTCACCTTTTTCAGATAATGTAGTACCTCTACCTCGGCAATGGTTTCTACACCAGTAGCAAGTGTGCTGGGCTGTATACAAAATGGAGGGCACTTGCGTGAGGTCTTGGCGAAGTTTTTGTGAACTGTAGCCTTCTGGTTTTGATCTCTCTTGATAGTGACTTTTTTACCATTATGGTTAACCGTAACTGATGCGAGATTGTCGGTGATTTTTACCGCCAGTTTCTCCGCCAGTACCAGTGGGCTGGCAGCTATCGCCAGTGCCAGTGTTACAGGTATTGCTACTCTTTTTATCATCATCTGATTACTCCTCTTCGTATGATTGTTGTACTCTTCTTAATCACATTCCGGCTCTTCATCGCTACTCTCACCCTCTTTCTTTTTGTCCTTTGGTTTTTGCTCCTCAGCACAAAACTGATCCTTCTTTACAAGATTGGAAAAGCCTGCTGAAGTTGCCAGAGAACTAAAGGTTAATGTTGAAAGGATCAGGGTGGTGATCAAGGTATGCAAAAGTGTCTTGTGCATAACGGCGTCTATCCTCGTTGTTTGCGATTAATATAGAGGGAGCAAGTTGCATGCCAGTGAGCAATATATGGCTGGAAAGTTTGTGGGATCGTTGATTATTGATATAGGTTAAAGAGTATCGAGGAATGACAAGTCTGACTTATCTGACGTGACAGAGGGAGAAGTAACGGACTATAACGTCATATATGGCAGACGTGAGAAGAGGAGAGGCGAAAGTAATCGGTCTTTCGCCTCAATGATTTAATTGGTTTTCATTTTTAGTCCCGCATAGATCGGACACCAGCTAACCAACCCGGTAATGAGGAATATCAATCCTAACCAGCCCCACTGAGTGGGCACAAGAACCACCAGAGAGAGGAGGACGATTCCCAGAATGACGCGAATGATGCGATCGGTTTTACCTACGTTTTGCATAATCAGATCCCTTCCTTTGTGTGATTTAATAGACTTTTCTAGTCACGATAGCGTAACACCAGTTCATAATAGGCATCGATACGACGATCGCGCAAATAGGGCCAGATGCGGCGTACCGATTCACTGCGCTGCATGTCGATGTCGGCCATCAGTACCGTCTCATTATCCGCATCGGCCTGGGCGATAAACTCCCCCTGTGGTCCGCAGACAAAACTATTGCCCCAAAACCGGATGCCTTCCGATTGCATGCTGGGGTCGGCTTCGTGGCCCGTGCGGTTACAGGATAGTACAGGGATGCCATTGGCGATGGCATGGGAGCGCTGGATGGTGATCCAGGCACCCTGTTGACGTAGTTGTTCGGCCTCGTCATCCCGAGGGTCCCAGCCTATGGCCGTGGGATAGAGCAGCAGTTCGGCACCTGCCAGAGCCATCATTCGAGCGGCCTCGGGATACCACTGATCCCAACAGACCAGTATCCCCAGTCGTCCCACTGAGGTGTTAATGGGTTCAAAACCCAGATCGCCCGGGGTGAAATAAAACTTCTCATAAAAGCCGGGATCGTCCGGGATATGCATTTTGCGGTAGATGCCGGCAATGCTGCCATCGGTGTCCAATACTACGGCGGTGTTGTGATACAGGCCTGCGGCACGTCGTTCGAACAGGGAGGCGACAATAACGATATCCAGCTCTTTGGCCAATTGTCCCAATGTGTCGGTAGAGGGACCGGGGATGGACTCGGCCAGATCAAACAGAGCCGTATCTTCTGTCTGGCAGAAATAGTGCGAGGTGTGTAGTTCCTGTAACAGCACCAGTTGCGCACCTTCACGGGCCGCCTGGTGGATCTTGTCCATGCTGTGATTAAGGTTCTTCTCACTGTCTTCACTACAGCATTGTTGTACCAGGGCCACACGCAGTGTTGAATTAGTCATAGATCGTTTCCGCTATCTTTGCTGGAATCAAAGTATTCCATCTATATAGTTCATACTGACACAGTGCAGACTGCCATATTGATAGATCAATGGCAGACAGTCTATACCGATTATCTGGTGCCGGGGAAAGGCTTGTTTGATTACATCTAGCGCCTGTTGGTCGGCAAGGTCTCTATAGGTGGGCACCAATACCGCGCCATTGATGATGAGGAAATTGGCATAGCTGGCGGGCAGGCGTTGAGCATTATCGTCATAGATCGGTTTAGGCCAGGGCAGAGGTAGAAGCCTATAGGCTTGACCAGCTTCAGTGGTAAAGGCCCTTAATTCCTGCTCCATAGCCTTCAGATCCTCATAGTGGCTATCGGATTCATCATCACAGGCCACATAGACCAGACTGGAGGGATCGGAAAAACGTACCAGAGTATCGATATGGCTATCAGTATCATCGCCTTGCAGATGGCCATGCTCTAACCAGAGTATTCGTTTTAGCCCCAGTGTCTGTTTTAACAAATCCTCAATCTCTGCTTGACTGTATTGTGGATTACGTTGTGGGGAGAGCAGGCAGTGACGTGTGGTTAACAGACTGCCTTCACCATCGGTTTCCAGGCCGCCACCTTCCAGAACAAAGTCATGCTTTTCCAATTTAGCGCCATGGAAAGCACCTAGCTTGTACAAGGCTGGAGTGAGGGCATTATCCAGCCCTGCCTCAAACTTATTTCCCCAGCCATTGAAGACAAAGTCCAACAGTAGCGGCTGACCATCTCGTTCTATCGAAATGGGTCCATGGTCTCTGGCCCAGCTATCGTTGCTGTCTAGCAGATGGATCTGGATACGCTCATCATCTACATCTGCATCAGCCAGTAGAGACATGACATGTTGTTGATGGTTGGCGTCACGGCATACCAGCAAGAGCTTTTCATACTTACATATGTGCAGGGCTATCTGCACAAAAACTGGCTCTACTTCATTCAAGTAGGGTGCCCAGTCACTATGGGCATGTGGCCAGCTGAGTTGTACGCCGGATTGTGGTTCCCACTCGGCCGGATATCTTCTCATCGTCGAGGAATTCCTGTTATGGTAGAGATGTCACTATTTTGTTGAGCCTATGATAATCGTATTGGCGTGTGGAGACACGCTATACCTGCTGGCTATACTTAGTTATCGCATCACCTTTTTACAGTGGATTGACATGGTTTACGTAGAGCAAAAGATAACGGTTGCAGAGGATGACACGCTCGATATCGAGAAGTGGCTGACGGTGTTGGAACGTGATGGACGTAGCGAGGAAGAGATCGTCTTTCTTCGTCATGCGGCTCAATTTGCTCAACAGTCCCATCATGGTCAGATCCGCGCATCCGGTGAACCTTACTTTAGTCATGTTATTGCTGTGGCCGCTATACTTTCAGAATTGAACATGGATGTGGAGACACTGGCCGCAGCCATCCTTCACGACACCGTAGAGGACACACCGGCCACTCTGGAGCAGATCGATGAACAGTTCGGAGCATCGGTGGCGACCCTGGTAGACAGTGTTACCAAGATGCAACTGATTACGGAAATGAGTCAAGAGGCCGGTGACACGGAAAAGAAGCCGACCCATGCGGAAAATCAGCGAAAACTCATCCTTGCCATGGCCAAGGATGTGCGTGTGGTATTGATCAAGCTGGCAGATCGCCTGCACAACATGCGCACCCTGAAACATCTTCCGGTAGATAAGCAGGAACGTATCGCCAAAGAGACCGTGGACATCTACGCACCCTTAGCCAACCGTCTGGGCATTTGGCAGCTGAAATGGGAACTGGAAGATCTGGGCTTTCGCTACCTGGAACCGGTGAAGTACAAACAGATCGCCAATAGTCTGGACGAACGCCGTGTAGAGCGTGAACGTTATATCAATATGATCATGGATAAGCTGCGCTCTGAACTTGAAAAGGCGGGTATTACCGCTCAGGTCACTGGCAGGCCAAAACATATCTATAGTATCTGGCGCAAAATGCAGCGTAAGGGTGTCGGCATCCATGAGATCTTCGACACCCGTGCGGTACGTGTGATGGTGGATACCTTGCCCCATTGCTATCACGCTTTGGGTATCGTGCACACCTTGTGGCCGCATATCCATAGGGAATTTGATGACTACATCGCCACTCCCAAGGAGAATCGTTATCAGTCCATCCATACTGCGGTGATCGGTCCGCAGGGCAAGACCCTGGAGATCCAGATCCGTACCCAGGAAATGCATGAGCATTCTGAGTTGGGGGTTGCTGCACACTGGCGTTATAAGGAAGGCGGCAAGGGCGATAATGACTATGAACAAAAAATCGCCTGGCTGCGCCAAGTGGTGCAGTGGAAGGATGAAGAGCCGGATGCCAATGACTTTATCGATCGCTTTAAGTCCGAAGTATTTCAGGATCGCATCTATGTACTGACCCCTGGCGGCGACATCATTGATCTACCTCAGGGCGCAACGCCGCTGGATTTTGCCTATCACATCCACAGTGAGGTCGGCCATTGTTGTCGTGGCGCCAAGGTTGATGGACGTATGGTATCCCTGGGTTACGAGTTACAAAGTGGTGAGCAGGTAGAGGTGTTAAATGCCAAGCATGGCGGTCCGTCACGAGACTGGCTAAATCCTCATCTGGGTTACTTGAAAAGCTCGCGTGCCCGTTCGCACGTGCGTGCCTGGTTTAAACATCAGGATTATGAACAACACGTCATCGATGGTCGTATCAGTTTGGAACGCGAACTGGGACGGTTAAATGCCAGTAGCATCGGTTATGAAAAACTGGCGGCACATTTTAAACTGGATAGCAGTGAGGCGTTGATGGCGGCCATAGGTCGTGGTGACATTCACTCCGGACAGATAACCGGAGCGATAGAACAACTGTGGAAGCCTGAGCGCAGCACCCTGGTACCTAGCATATCCAGACGTCGCCGTAAGGAAGTCGAGTCGGGGGATATACATATCCACGGTGTTGGCAATCTGCTGACCAATATGGCCCGCTGTTGTAAGCCAGCACCGGGGGATGAGATCATTGGTTTTATTACCCGTGGTCGTGGCGTCTCCATCCATAGGAGTGACTGTCCCAATGTGTTGAAATTCGACACGGCGAAACGTGCCCGTCTGATCGAGGTGGAGTGGTCGGATCGCAAGGAAGATGAGCGTTATCCGGTAGATATCCGACTACAGGCCATAGATCGTGGCGGTCTGTTGCGTGATATTACCTCGCTTTTGGCGGAGGACAGGATCAACGTGTTACGGGTCAATACTCACAGTGACAACAAAGACTATACCGCGCATATGGAACTGACCATAGAGATCAGTGATACCACACAGTTGAGTCGTATCCTGAGTCGAATCGAGGCACTGCCGAACGTGTTGCAGGTTAAACGCCAAAGTCACTGATAAGAATCCTTATGCAGTATTCATCACCGTTGATTGCGGCCACCCTGATTCGTCGCTACAAGCGTTTTCTCGCGGATGTGACGTTGGCTTCGGGCGAGGTGATCACCATACATTCTCCTAATACCGGTTCCATGCTGGGCTGTGCCGAGCCTGGCATGCGGGTATGGATACGTGACAGTGAAAATCCAAAACGTAAGTATCGTTTTGCCTGGGAATTATCAGAAACCGCTGACGGTGTTTTTATCAATGTTAACACCATACTTAGCAACAAGTTGGTGCGTGAAGGGATCGAGCATGGTCAGGTAAAAGAGCTGGCGGATTATTCGACAATAAAAGCGGAAGTAAAATATGGCCAACAGGGCAGCCGTATCGATCTGTTACTGAGCAAAGGCAACAAGCTGTGTTATGTGGAGGTGAAGAATGTTACCGCCAAATTCGCAGAGGATATAGCCATCTTTCCTGATGCGGTTACCAGTCGTGGGGTCAAACATCTGCGGGAACTGATGCACATGGTCGAACAGGGACATCGTGCGGTGATCTTTTTCTGTATCTCACGCAATGACGTGAAGCAGATGCGCGCCGCGTATGAGATCGATCCTCTTTATGCCGAGACCCTTAAGCAGGCGGTAGACACGGGCGTAGAGGCCTTGGCCTATGTTACCGTTTCGACACAGACAGAGATCCGCGTCAGCCATGCCATCCCGGTGCAGATTTAGTCCGTGTGAGATTAACGATTTTATGGTTTAATGCCTGTCATGTTTAAACCAGTCGAACTCTTTATTGGATTACGGTATACCCGCGCCAAGCGGCGTAATCATTTTATCTCCTTCATCTCATTATTCTCTATGCTCGGCATTGCCGTAGGGGTATGGGC
>JAOUJT010000131.1 GCA_029883105.1 Gammaproteobacteria bacterium | reverse complement strand
TATTCTGAAATAGTATATTTCTGGGTGGGGTTCTATTACATCTACCGTAAAAAGGAGTTGCGTGAAATTGATCGCCGTATACGTTATTTACAAAAGCGATTACCGGAACTTACTGTTGTAAGAATGCTTCCTACAGATCAGAATATTGTCTATTTCGCTGCATGGGTCACTCTCGAAGATGAACAGGGTGTTATATCTCGTTATCGCATTGTCGGTCCTGATGAACTGGACCCAGAACAACATTACATCAGTGTCGACTCTCCCATGGCTATAGCCTTAATGAAAAAATCAATTGATGATGAGGTTAACGTCATCACACCCGGCGGTGAAAAGCAGTATATTATTATTGATGTAAGCTACAAGCTGCCGACCGATTAAAATATTATGCTTATCGATAGCCACTGCCATATTGATATTGATGCCTTTGATCATGATAGGGATAGGGTTATTTCCAATGCCATCGCCTTAGGCGTGGAGAAGATGATTGTCCCGGCCATTGACGCTAAGTCCTGGGATAAGTTACTTAAAATTTGTGCTCAAAACACTTCACTCTATCCTGCACTTGGTCTTCACCCTATCTTCCACGCTAATCATCAGCCCTCGGACCTGCAACGGCTTGAACAATACGTAGCCAAATACCATCCCATTGCTATTGGCGAGATTGGCCTTGATTACTTCATCGATGATGTGGAAGAAACTTGTCAGCTCTATTATCTTCAGCATCAATTAAAAATAGCACAAAAATATGATTTGCCAGTTATTCTGCATGTTCGTAAAGCGCATGATCAAATGCTTAATACATTACAGCGCATTAGGGTAAAAGGTGGTGTCTGTCACGCCTTTAATGGCAGTCTTCAGCAGGCCAAAAAATATATTGATCTTGGCTTCAAGTTGGGTTTTGGCGGAATGCTCACCTATGCTCGTTCCACGAGACTACGTAAGCTTGCCGGCGAGCTTCCACTAAACGCTATCGTACTGGAAACCGATGCTCCGGATATGACCGTTTTCAGTCATCATGGGGAGCGCAACAGTCCAGAATTTCTACCCGATTGTCTCTTCGCTTTGGCAACCCTTCGTAACTTACCTCCCGATCACATCGCTGCGGTAACGGCACAGAATACTCGCGACATATTTGAGCTCAATTTTTAAAAACCAGTAACGTTGATGGCATAACATTATTATTGCCTTAGCCATTCCCCCAACAGGTTCAACCATGACCCCCGAACGCTATCAAAAATTACAGCACATCCTCAACAGCCGCCAACCGGATCTAACCGTACTGATGGAGGAGTTACATAAACCGCGTAACTTTGCTGCCATATTACGTAGCTGTGATGCGGTTGGAGCACTTGAAGCACATGCTGTGGCACCAGATGGAATCCCTTTTCATCGTCCCAAGGCCGCTGCAGGTTCAACCCGCTGGGTAAAGATACGCAGACATAACACTATCGAAGATGCCGTAGCTAAGCTCAAGGCCAGAGGCATGAGAATAATCGCCGCGCATCCTTCCGCGCATGCTATCGATTTTCGTGCCTACGATTACACCCAACCTACTGCGATCATTATGGGTTCAGAGCTTGATGGGCTAAGTGATGCGGCCTTAAAACTGACCGACGATGTGGTGGTTATTCCTATGCAAGGAATGGTGCAATCCTTGAATGTTTCTGTATCTGCTGCTCTGATCCTGTTTGAAGCACAGCGGCAGAGGAAAGATGCCGGTCTATACGAGCAACGCCATATTGATGATGCAAGCTACCATAGACTTATGTTCGAATGGGGCTATCCAAGACTGGCCCATTTCTATCGTCAAAAGAATCTGCCTTATCCCCCTATCGATGAAAAGACAGGCTACTTAATCAGAGATGCTATGACTATTCGCTAATAACGCTGTAGGTGATGTAGACCAAACTCGCGATGACAAGACCAAAACCCCACACGATCATCCATAATAATCTTGCACGAATTCCCGCAAACAGCATTAACAGCCCGGTAAGCAGGCCAAATCCTGCGGTAGCCACCAACATGGTCTCGTTTACCTCGGCGGGTTTACCATCAACAAGCATTCCTTCCCGATATCGCATCAACGACTCCTTGACCCTGATCAATGTATATTTTCATATATGTAGTATTTTTACTGCCTGCGTATACAAAGGCACACTATGTATGGATGCTATATCTTCAAACCTACTTATCATCATCATTTTATGGCTGGCCTCTGGCGGGTTATTTTGTGCATTAGAGGGTACATGCCATTTACTAACGAAGCGGGAGAAACTAAAGCAACTGTTGTCCAGACTGCTTCTTGGTCCTCTGTCTCTTCTCCTGTTATTGTTCCACCGATGATTGGTCAGCATTAGTATTAGCACTCATACAACGATTTCGGCCTCTATCTTTTGCCTGATACAGCGCATCATCTGCACGCTTAAATAGACTCTCTACCGTATCGCCTTCTGCTACCTCGGCAAGACCACAGGATATCGTTACATCCAGGTCGGTGTTGTTATAGTGGAAACGAACCTTCTCTATCCTGTTACGTATCTTTTCTGCTACCTTAAGTGCACTATCGATCTGTGTATTTGGCATGATCACAACGAATTCCTCACCTCCAAAGCGCGAAACAAAATCAACTCGTCGGGTACAGGTGACAAGCATTTCCGCAACAGATTGAAGGACCTTGTCACCGGCCAGATGGCCATAGGAATCATTTACATTTTTAAAATGATCCAAGTCCCATACCAACAAAACAAATGGAGATTCATAGCGCTGGTAACGCTCTAACTCATCATCAATGCGCTCATCATAGGCCAAACGATTGTGCACGCCGGTAAGTGGGTCTTGCATCGCCATTTTGCGTTCACTTGCAAGACGGTCTTTCAGTCCTTCGGAGACGATCTCTAATGCATTCATTCTTGCATTAACCTCCTTCATCTCCTGTCCCACATTATGCTCACGATTCTGAGTGTCAATACTAAACTTCTCCAAACTTGAAGAAATGCTATGCATCGACTGTTTGATTTCCTGCTTAAGGTTATTCAGATCTGTTGCAGTGTCAATATGTTGATTCATTGCCACAATACTATTTTCCAGAGTACGACCAAAATTGCTACTGAACTTTAACGAATCTTTCTGACTCGCCACTAGCCCACTCACCAAACCCTGCATATCTAGCAGATTCTGTTTCATCTCCAGCAGGAAGTCTTCGATGTTATGCCTGGTTTTATCATCATGATATTTGACTATGATACTGTATACATCATCTATACAATCGACTAGAGCTTGTAAAGAGTTAACGGTCTTAAGACGTGTCTTTATGGCACTGATATTATTATTTTCAAAGTCCGGAAGTCCCAAGGTATCTAATAAGTTTGTTAGCGTTTTTTCCGCTTGCGAGTAGGCCATATGAAACTGTTTTGAATCTTCGCTGACAGACAATCTATCTATTGATCTTTGGGTATTTCGTACAAGTTCATTCCATGGCTCGGCATTTAGGCTGCCTTTTTCTTTAATAACTTTTACCGCCTGATCTGAAAGTTGTTTTCGATCACTCGCCGGGAGTTTTGGGGATGCTAAGAGTTGTTGAAATAATGAAAAGGGAATCTCAATTTGTGCTTGTTCAGGCAAGGCATGGATGTCACCCAATAAATGACCTAACTCCTGTTGTAGATCCTGGACGATTCCACTGTCGACAGGCTCTTGCATATACTTGCGTATATCCGCCAACAAAGACAGCAAGGGACGCTCGTACTCATTAACGCCATAGCTAAGTCGTACCGCTAGACGCCTTAGTTGATCATTTACATCAAGCAAATCATCACGAGCTGACGGATTTTTCTCGTCCTGAGTCATTTGTACCCCACTAAGTTAACTTCACCCCATTTGGTACTTCGATCTCCATAGCAATCGGCATGTGATCCGAAAACGAATGGCTTAGTACCCTGGCATCGCGAACCTTCAACTCTGATGATACCAGAATATGATCCAAATGCAGCCTGGGCTGCCAGCTTGGGAAGGTATGGAAAGCATCTAAAGGTTCAATCAAACGAGTGGTCCGAAATAAATGTTTCATTTCAGGGCTATTTGGTGAGGTATTTAGATCCCCCATCAGTACCACATGGGCATATTCCTGTGCCAATTCGGCAATAAATCCCAGCTGTTTTCCTCGTGCTCGTCGGCTTAACGAAAGATGTATATTAAACACAACCAAAGACTCGTCTTTATGCCCGAATCTAGCCATGCATACACCTCGCCCTGGTATTAATGCAGGTAATTTATGTACCGTTATCTCACTGGGTTTGATACGAAACAACATACCACTACTATGCTGTGCAATATTGCCCAAGCGGCGATTTACACGATGGTGCCAAAACGGGAAACCGGCCTTATCGGCGATGTATTCGGTGAGATTAATAAAATTACTACGCAGACTTCCCGCATCGACTTCTTGTAATCCTACTATGTCATAGCCCTGTACCTGCTCTGCTACCAGATCCAGGTTATGAAAACGCCGACTATGCGGGATGAAGTGCTTCCATCCATGTAGGAAATAGTGGTGCGCACGCTTGGTCTCGATGCCCACCTGAATGTTATAGCTTAATAATCTTAAACGCGTTCCACATTTATCGGTATCTGTATGAACGGCTGCCGTTTGTTGATTCACTTTATCCCCTTCGACGCGTACGCCTGCTATGGGGTGACGATCGGAGTCCGAATTAATTAAAAAGGCACAACTAAACGAAAACCTATGCAACTAAATGGGACAAACCATTTCACCCATTTTCTCAGTTAATTTCAGATTCTCACTATAGTCCACTGGGCAATCTATAATCGTCACGGTATTTTCTGCCAATGCCTTCTCTAGCGTCGGCAATAAATCTTCGGTCTTTTCTATGCGGTAACCTTTGGCTCCAAAGGCTTCGGCATATTTCACAAAGTCTGGATTGTTAAAATCTATATTTGATTTTCTTTTGAACTGAGCCATCTGCTTCCATTCGATCAGTCCATAGGCGCTATCATTCCAGATCAGGATTACAATAGCGATGTTCAACCGCATCGCCACCTCGATCTCCTGCGAGTTCATCAAAAAGCCCGCATCACCCGTTACCGCCACCACCTTACGATCTGGAAAGGCTAATTTAGCCGCAATGGCACCCGGCACAGAGATGCCCATACTGGCGAAACCGTTGGAAATAATGCAGGTATTCGGCACCTCACAACGGAACATGCGTGCCATCCACATCTTATGCGCACCCACATCGGTGATAGCAATGTCTTCCGCCGCCATGGCAGTGCGTAGATCCCAAATGATTTTTTGCGGGGTTACAGGAAAATTCAGATTGTCCTTGTGTTGACTCATATCCTCGACAAGGGCCGTACGTAAACCATGCATGGCATTGCCCGTATGCGATGATGCCAAGGCGGCGATACGGTTTAGACTATGCTTAATGTCGCCCAGGACACCCACAGAAACAGAATAGTATGCATCTACCTCTGCCGGTGACATGTCTATATGGATGATGGTTCTGTCCTTGGTCGGATGCCATAGATAGGGATGGTATTCCACCAGATCATAACCGACACAAATAATCACATCGGCACGGTCAAAACCACAACTGACATAATCCTTGGCTTGCAGTCCCGCAGAGCCTAGAGCCAGATTATTACCGGCAAATGGCACGACACCCTTGGCCATGAAGGTATTTGCCACTGGAATCTTGAGTGACTGTGAAAATTCGTTCAACTGCTTCCATGCCTTGGCCCGGATGACTCCGTTTCCAGCAAGGATTATCGGATGCTTGGCATCGGAGATGATCTTCGCAGCACTTTCTACCTTTTCCTGTGGTGGCTCAGAGGCCATCGGTTGTTTGATCGAGAGAGGATGCTCAGACTCATCCATCTCCATCTCGGCGATGTTCTCGGGAAACTCAATAAAGCAGGCACCGGTCTTTTCTGTCTGCGACACCTTAAAGGCCTTACGCACCACCTCGGGGATAATGTCAGGCGTCAAAAGCCGGGCCGAGTACTTGGTAATGGAGCGAAACATCTCTTCCAGATCCAATACCTGGTGTGACTCTTTATGTAGCCGGTGTGTAGACGCCTGGCCAGCAATGGCCACCACGGGTGCATGGTCCATATTGGCATCGGCGACACCGGTGATCAGGTTGGTCGCACCGGGACCCAGTGTTGCCAGACAGACGCCTGCCTTACCGGTAAGACGCCCATAGACATCGGCCATAAAGGCAGCGCCCTGTTCGTGTCGGGTGGTAATGAAACGAATCTTTGAATCCAGCAGGGAATCCATCACATCCAGGTTTTCCTCGCCAGGAATACCAAAGATGTATTCCACGCCCTCATTCTCCAAACACTTCACGAACAGATCTGATGACTTCATTTATATGTCTCCGCTACTCTTAATCTGGCTATATATGTGTGCAAGAAAACTCTATCGCTCTTTCGCCACCAAGTCGTTCACCACCTCTATCACCTCTTTATGTCCACCGGCCAGGCTTGCACTGGTGCGATACTTGCCCTGTACGATCATGGTGGGAACACCATCAATCTTGTAGGCAGTGGTCAGATGTTTGGCCCAATTGACTTTGCTATTTACGGCAAAAGAATGGAAGGTGCTATTAAATTTGTCTTTGCTTATTCCATGCTTGGAAAAAAACTCGGCCAGTTTACCCTGGTTATCCAGGCGTTGATTTTTCTTATGCATGGCATCAAATAAGGGTTGATGAATCTTTTCCAGCACACCAAGGGCCTCAGCCGTATAGTAGGCACGTGCGTGCAAGGCCCACTTGTCATTAAAGATCGCTGGGACCCGGATAAAGCTTACGTCTTTGGGGAGAGACTTTTTCCACTGCTTTATATGTGGCTCAAAATTATAACAATGTGGACAGCCATACCAAAACATCTCCACGACTTCAATCTTGCCACCGGAGCTGGTGGGTTGAGCCGGTGTAATATCAAGGAAGCCAAAAGCCTCTTCCTTCTCTGCCGCCGATACGCTGATGCTGCAAAAAGCCACTGACATTAGTAAGGATACAGCCGCTATCCGAAATATGTTCATTAACTACTCCCGTTATTGTTGTTCGCGCCGTTAGTGAATTACAGTATAGTGCCAGCACGTTACTTGAGACCACGCTAATTTGTATAAAATGTGTGATACATAAAGCAACAGTCGCTAATTTCAGCCTAACAGGCCTATGGTAGAGAGTATGAACGACCCACATCTGGACCTTGCCCAATTTCTCAATCAACAATACTTGTGTGAATCTCTTACCCTGAGACAGGTACAGACCCTGCTCACCTACACAGAACTGGTGACCTATTTACATCATGATATTATCGCCGATATAGGCGATGTCAGTGAGGCACTGTTTTTTGTTGTTAACGGCGAGGCGGCTCTGTATGCCGAGCGTGAGGGTACCCAGATCGAGGTGGGCCGCATGGTGGAGGGTGAATTGATGGGTGAGATGTCATTTTTTGACCACAAACCTCGCATGGCACGCGTGGTTGCGGTAAGTGAAGAGGTTCGACTGCTTAAACTCTCACGTAGCGCCTATCAAAGACTGCGTGCCGAATCTCCCATTATCGCGGTAAATCTTCTCGAGCACGCCATCATCAGCCTGGATCATCTTGTGCGTCGGGTAACCATGGACGTCACCAGCTTTAATATCTATATGGCCGAGCAGAATGCCAACGCCAAACAGACTGATTCCCAGACATAAAAAAGGCCGGTTCTCACCGGCCTTTCGTTTATACGCTTGGTCTATAGCTCGCCGTAGGAGTGCAACCCGGAGAGGAACATGTTCACACCGAGGAAAG
>JAOUJT010000130.1 GCA_029883105.1 Gammaproteobacteria bacterium | reverse complement strand
ATTCGCTAAACCTGTGGCGCCTATTATCCATGAAGTGAGCATACCCGAGACCATCTCTGTTGCTGAGTTGGCTCAGAAGATGACTGTCAAGGCTGCTGAGGTCATCAAGGAAATGATGAAGATGGGCACCATGGTGACCATCAATCAGGTACTGGATCAAGAAACCGCCGCTATCGTGGTGGAAGAGATGGGCCATAAGCCAGTCTTGATGAAAGAAAATGCCATGGAAGAAGAGTTAACCCAAGTTGCGGAACACTCGGGCGAAGCGGAGACTCGAGCACCTGTGGTGACCATTATGGGTCACGTCGACCATGGTAAGACTTCCTTGCTGGACTACATTCGTCGTGCCAAGGTTGCCTCTGGTGAAGCCGGTGGTATTACCCAGCATATCGGTGCTTACCATGTAGAGACCGAAGGCGGCATGATCACTTTCCTCGATACACCGGGACACGAGGCCTTCACGGCCATGCGTGCCCGTGGAGCCAAGGTTACCGACATTGTCGTACTGGTGGTTGCCGCAGATGATGGTGTTATGCCGCAGACACGTGAGGCGGTACAACACGCCCGTGCTGCTGGTGTACCGCTGATCATCGCTGTGAACAAGATGGATAAGCCTGAGGCAGACCCGGAACGTGTCAAGAGCGAGTTGTCGCAGGAAGATGTTATTGCTGAAGACTGGGGTGGTGACACCATGTTCCTGCCTGTCTCGGCGAAAACGGGTGATGGCGTCGATGCCTTACTGGATGCGATCCTTCTGGTCTCCGAAGTACTGGAACTGACCGCCGTTAAAGACTCACCCGCACGCGGTATCGTTGTTGAATCCCGCCTGGATAAGGGGCGTGGCATTGTGGCCTCTATTCTGGTTCAGAATGGCACTCTGCGTAAGGGGGACATATTGTTAGCCGGCCGTGAATATGGCCGTGTACGTGCGATGTTGGATGAGAATGGAAAGCCGATTGAAGAGGCTGGGCCTTCGATACCTGTGGAGGTTCTGGGTTTATCCGGTGCCCCCAATGCAGGTGAAGATGCCCTTGCCGTCGCCGATGAGCGTAAGGCGCGTGAAGTAGCCAATTTCCGTCAGGGAAAATTCCGTGAAATAAAGTTGGCGCGTCAGCAGAAGGCCAAACTGGAGAACATGTTTAATAACATGGAAGAAGGTGAGGTTCAGTCCCTCAATGTTGTACTGAAGGCCGATGTACAAGGTTCGGTGGAGGCGATTACCGACTCCTTGATGAAGCTCTCTACCAACGAGATCGGTGTGACCATCGTTGCCAGTGGTGTGGGTGGTATCACCGAGTCTGACGCCAATCTGGCGGTGGCCTCTGAAGCTATCCTGGTGGGCTTTAACGTCCGTGCCGATGTCGGTGCCAAGCGCATCATTCAGGAAGAAGCGCTGGATCTGCATTACTACAGTGTTATCTATGACCTTGTCGATGAGGTGAAGTCGGCAATGAGCGGTATGCTCTCACCTGAGGTGAGGGAAGAGATCATTGGTCTGGCCGAAGTACGTGACGTCTTCAAGGCTCCCAAGATCGGTGCCATTGCCGGTTGTATGGTGGTTGACGGTATCGTTAAGCGCAACAATCGTATCCGTGTCCTGCGTGAAAACGTGGTTATCTATGAGGGTGAACTGGAATCCCTGCGTCGTTATAAGGATGACGTTAATGAAGTGAAGCAGGGCGTAGAGTGCGGCATCGGTGTGAAGAACTACAACGACGTTAAGGTCGGAGACCAGATCGAAGTTTACGAACGTGTCGAAGTGGCGCGTACCCTCTAATCTGAGCAAGTAAACAGAGTACCCATGGCCAGAGCGTTTGAACGTAGTCGTCGCGTTGGAGAACAAATGCAACGCGACCTTTCCGACCTAATACGACGTGAGATTAAAGACCCACGCGTGGGTATGGTGACCATCACTGGTGTGGAAGTGAGTAAAGACTTCACCTCTGCCCGGGTCTACGTCACGGTACTTGGCAAAGAACCCGATGAGGTGGCAGAGGATCTAGAGGTTCTTAATAACGCCTCTGGTTATCTACGCAGTCTATTGGGTAAGCGTATCCGCTTGCGCATCATTCCGCGATTGGTATTCCTTTACGATCAGTCCATCGCATCGGGCGCCCACTTGAGCGCACTGATCGATGCGGCGATCGCCTCTGATAAAGATTCCAAAGATTAATCGCTCGAGGGCATAGTAGTGGGTCGTCGAGTACGTAAAGGCCGTGAAATTAACGGCATCCTGATATTGGATAAGCCGCTGGGCCTGAGCTCAAATCAGGCCCTGCAAAAGGTTAAACGTCTGTTCCAGGCGCAAAAGGCCGGCCATACCGGTAATCTGGACCCTCTGGCCACTGGTGTATTACCTATCTGTCTGGGTGAAGCGACCAAGGTTTCAGCCTTTTTGCTGGATGCCGATAAACGTTATACCGCGCGCATTAAACTGGGCCAGCGCACCACCACCGCCGATGCAGAAGGTGAGGTGATCGAGTCCCGTCCGGTACCGGCGTTGACCGAGAGCGCGATAAAGCACGCATTGAAGCCGTTTGTGGGTGAGATCGATCAAGTCCCTCCCATGCACTCGGCGTTGAAGGTTAACGGACAGCCACTCTATAAGCTGGCTCATCAGGGTATCACCATTGAGCGCAAGTCTCGCCGTATTACCATCTATGGCATCGAACTACTTGGTGTGGATGGGGACGTTGTAGAGATAGATGTACGCTGCTCCAAAGGTACCTATATTCGAACACTGGCTGAAGATTTCGGCGAAGCTTTGGGTTGTGGTGCCCACCTCAGCGGTTTGCAGCGAACCGAGGCAGGCCCTTTTCTTTATGATGATGTGATCGAGATGGCAAGCCTGGAGCATCTGGCTGAAGAAGGTTTTGAAGCACTGGATGTGTTGCTGCAACCGATGGAAGATGCACTGCACGATTGGCAGGATGTGGTCCTTTCACCGGATGCTGCCCATTATCTGGGCCTGGGCCAAGCGGTGATGGTACCCAATGCCCCATCTGAAGGTTTGGTTCGTCTATTTGATAAACAAGATACCTTTCTTGGCGTCGGAATTATTGCCGATGACGGCAAGGTGGCACCAAAAAGGCTGTTTAAGAGCGCCTGAGGTCAGATTTTAGCTTGTTAGAAGTATGGCGCATAAGCTAAAATGTGCGTCGCGTTGATTTTCGTAATTTTTTGGGAGTTAAAGGTACATGGCACTGTCCGCCGAAAGAAAGGGTGAAATTGTAACAGAGCATGCCCGTGGCACTGGCGACACCGGTTCGCCCGAGGTCCAGGTTGCACTGCTCACTGCTAATATTGAAGAGCTGTCCAAGCATTTCAAAGAGCACATTCATGATCACCATTCCCGCCAGGGTCTGTTGAAGATGGTTAGTTCACGCCGTAAGTTGCTGGATTACCTTAAGAAAAAGGATTCGCAGCGTTATCGTGATTTGATTAGCACACTGGGTCTGCGCCGCTAGTTTTAGGCGTAGTGCTCGGCACCTAGCCACCAAAAGGAATCTTCCAAGTGACCCCAATTACAAAAGAATTCCAGTACGGTGATCATACCGTTCGCATGGAAACCGGTGAGATCGCACGACAGGCATCAGGTGCCGTCAAGATCTCCATGGGCGACACTGTCGTCCTGGTGACGGCAGTAGTGGAAAAAGAGGCCGCTCCAGGGCGTGATTTCTTCCCTCTGACGATAAACTACCAAGAACGTACCTATGCCGCCGGAAAGATTCCAGGCGGCTTTTTTAAGCGCGAAGGTCGGCCTTCCGAGAAGGAAACACTGACCTCCCGTTTGATTGACCGTCCCCTGCGTCCGTTATTTCCCAAGGGCTTTACCAACGAAGCCCAGGTTATCGCAACAGTAATCTCTCTGGATCCGCAGATCGACCCCGATATCCCTGCAATGATCGGTGCCTCGGCGGCCATGTCTCTGTCCGGTGCACCATTTAATGGTCCTATCGGTTGTGCTCGAGTGGGTTATCAGGATGGTAGCTATCTGCTCAATCCCAGCCTGAACGTGCTGAAGGATTGCGAGCTGGATCTGGTGGTCGCTGGAACTGAAAACGCTGTATTGATGGTTGAGTCCGAGGCCAATGAGCTGTCGGAAGAGGTGATGTTGGGTGCTGTGGTCTACGGTCATGAGCAGATGCAGATCGTCATCAAGGCGATTAACGAGCTGACTGCTGAAGTTGGTATCGTTAAGTGGGAATGGCAGGCACCTGTCGCCAACGGTACCCTGAAAGATGCGGTTGCTGCAGCGGCAGGTGATAGCCTGAATGAAGCCTATCAGATTAAAGAAAAGCAGAGCCGTTATGACCGCTTGAGCCAGATTCGTGGTGAGATCGTAGAAAAGGTCGCCAATGACGAGTTTGCTGCCGAAGACGTAAAGAAGGCCATTGGCAGTCTGGAAAAGCACGTCGTACGTACTCGCGTCATTGAAGGTCAGCCACGGATTGATGGTCGCGATACCCGCACTGTACGCCCTATCACTGTACGTGTAGGTGTACTACCTCGTACCCATGGTTCCGCCCTGTTTACCCGCGGCGAGACACAGGCCCTGGTTGTTACCACCCTTGGTACCGAGCGTGATGCACAACAGATAGATGCCATTGAAGGTGAGCGTAAAGAACACTTCATGCTGCACTACAACTTCCCGCCTTACAGTGTCGGTGAAACGGGTCGTACCGGTACACCAGGTCGTCGTGAGGTAGGTCATGGTCGTCTGGCCAAACGTGGTGTATTGGCAATGATGCCTAAACAGGCGGATTTCCCATACTCTATCCGTGTGGTGTCCGAGATCACCGAATCCAACGGTTCCAGCTCCATGGCTTCCGTGTGTGGTTCCTCTCTGGCGATGATGGATGCAGGTGTGCCGCTTAAGGCCCCTGTTGCTGGTATCGCCATGGGTCTGATTAAGGAAGAGAACAAGTTCGCTGTACTGTCTGATATTCTGGGTGATGAAGATCACCTGGGTGACATGGACTTTAAGGTTGCCGGTACCAGCAACGGTATCACTGCACTACAGATGGACATCAAGATCGACGGTATCACCCGCGAGATCATGGACAAGGCGTTAGAGCAGGCGAAGGAAGGTCGTTTGACCATCCTCGAATCCATGAATGCCGTTATCTCTTCTGGGCGCACAGAGATGTCTGATTTTGCACCTCGTTACGTCACCATCAAGATCAATCCAGACAAGATCCGTGACGTTATCGGTAAAGGTGGGGCGACTATCCGTTCTATCACCGAAAAGACTGGTGCGGTTATCGATCTGTCTGACGATGGTACCGTGAAGATCGCATCCTCGGATAACGCTGCTGCCAGTGCGGCACAGAAGATCATTGAAGAGCTGACCGCTGATGTTGAAGTGGGTAAGGTCTATGAAGGTCGTGTCAACAAGCTGATGGATTTTGGTGCCTTTGTAACCGTATTGCCGGGTAAAGATGGTCTGGTACACATCTCGCAGATCTCCGAAGAGCGTGTTGAGAATGTCAGTGACAAGCTCTCTGAGGGTGAGATGGTTAAGGTAAAGGTCCTTGAGATCGACAAGCAGGGCCGTATACGTCTTTCTATGAAGGCGATAACTGCCGGTGAGTAATTACTTACCACTTGTTTGAAAAAGGCCCTTCGGGGCCTTTTTTATGTAGGCAGTTTTTCCTGCAGGAATGCTGCTATGCGCGGTTCCAGCCAATATTGCGGTGAGAAAATCGTACCTCCTACGAAACCTACATGACCACCGTGTGGGCTGAGCTCCAGTTGTACCGTATCAGACAGTTCGTTGGTTTCTGGAATATCTTCTTGTAAAAGGAATGGATCGTCTTTGGCGTGTAGGATCAGTGTCGGGATGCGGATGGATTTGAGAAACTGGCGACTGGAATTTTGTTGATAATAATCCATGGCTCCGGTGAAACCATGCAGGGGAGCGGTAACACCATCATCAAACTGATAGAAATTCCTCATTCTATTCAAGTCAGGTAGCAAGTGCCTGATCTCGGGATGATGAGACTTAGCTCTGAGGGTTCGTCTCAGGCTGCGTAACAGATTCCATTGGTAGAGGCGGGCAAATCCGCGATCCAGTTGCCGTGCGGAGTGATAGAGATCAAACGGAACGGATACTGCCACCGCTGCATCAATAGCTCTGTCTGTGACACTCTCGCCTAGCCATTTCAATAACATATTACCACCCAAAGAAAAGCCGATAACAGCAATGGGACGGTGTGGATGTGCACGGCGTATGTGCTGGACCACATAATCCAGGTCACCAGTTTCGCCGGAGTGATAGAGTCTGGCCAAGCGATTTATCTCACCACTGCAAGCGCGCAGATGCATGACGACGGGCTGATAATTCATCTGACTGAGATGGTGCAGCAGACCGCAGGCATAGGGTGACTGGATAGAACCGGTGAGACCGTGGATCATAAGCACAATGGTTTTTTTATTATTGTCGGTGATGGCCCAGTCTAAATCGAGAAAATCACCATCGGCTAATTCGACACGCTCGCGATGGGTTTTAAGTGCCGGTCTTCGTCTTATCAGACTGGCCCACATGGTTTGCAGATGTGGGTTAAAAAGCCCTGTGGCCGGTGTAAAAGGTTGATATGTCATGCACTATCCTAGTAGTTTTACTGCGTTGTCCCTCGCCCTCTAAGCTGAACATAATGGTAGAATCGAAACAAGTTTCAAATCGAGCATATTCACATGAGCAAACAGACACAGATAGAAGAAATCCTGCATCAGTCATTTACCCCGTTATTTTTGGAAGTGGTAAATGAAAGCGCTAACCACAATGTTCCCGCAGGTTCGGAGTCACATTTTAAGGTAACTCTGGTTGCCGAGTCTTTTGTGGACAAAAAACTTATCGCTCGACATCGTCTGGTGAATGCCGCTATGGCCGAGATGATGCCGAATATTCATGCCCTGGCCCTGCATACCTATACTCCGGATGAGTGGCAGCAACGTCAGACTGCACCGGAGTCACCGGAATGCATGGGTGGGGGTAAGTAGATTTCAGTTCTCTCGAGGTTCCCTGGCCACGGCCGCAATCGGTGCTGTGGTGATGCATCGGGAAAATGCACTGTGCTACGGTGAGCTAAAGGCACCACGACAGGGTCTATGGGCCATACCCGGAGGCAGTGTTAGGTTGGAGAGATACTTAAACCGGCTGCAGAGCAGTGGATAGAGGAAGAGACCGGCCAGATAGTACGTGAGAGAGGTCGTGCATGTGTTCGAACTGCTAGTACCAGACGAACACACAGGAAGCTTGAATTACCTCTAAATGGTCATTGAGCGGGTGCCGGGCTTACTGGTGGTGAGTGATTAGCAGGTGATGCGCCGGACGAGATGGTCTACTCCCCGGTAGTTGACGGTGTCAGATGTAGATGCCGAGACCTATGATTTATTACATATCAGACAGAACGTTCAATAAGCGGGAGAATTCCTCACGTGGCCAAACAAAAACTCCAATACAGTTGTAGCGAATGCGGTGCCTCCTTTCCCAAATGGTCAGGTCAGTGTGGCGACTGTGGTGGTTGGAATACTCTGCTGGAGGTAGTTGCCGGCACAAGCCCGGCCAGCAGTCGCTTTGGCGGTTACAGTGGTGATGCCGGGAATCGAAGGGTTGTGGATCTGGCTGAGGTTGATACGGGCGCAGACGCACCACGGATCTCCAGCGGATTGGCCGAGCTGGATCATGTGCTAGGCGGTGGACTGGTGGCAGGTTCAGTGGTGTTGCTCGGTGGAGATCCTGGTATTGGCAAATCCACCATTCTGCTTCAGACCATGGCCCGTTTGAGTCAGGATGTTTCTACCTTATACATTAGTGGCGAAGAGTCGCCGCAACAGATCAGCCTGCGGGCAAAGCGTCTCGGC
>JAOUJT010000129.1 GCA_029883105.1 Gammaproteobacteria bacterium | reverse complement strand
GTCGTATCAACGCCCGTATCTCATCTTTGCGCAAGTCTGACAGTAATCTACTGGTCTATATCACCGATGTGCGGGGCAAGGTGATCTATGATTCTCTAGGGCAGTCTGTGGGCCAGGACTATTCACGCTGGAATGACGTATATCTGACCCTGCGAGGTGAGTATGGTGCGCGCACTACCCGTAGTCATAGCGATGACCCCAACACCAGCGTGATGTATGTGGCCGCGCCGATAAAAGTCAACAGCCGTATTATTGGTGTCGTGAGTGTGGGAAAACCCAGCTCCAGTGTACAGCCCTACTTTGATAGTGCCGTACGCAACATTGAAACCAAGGTACTGATCCTGCTGCTGGCATCGCTGGCAGCCATATCGTTTATTGTTTATTGGCTGACACTATCCATCCGCAAGTTAACCATGTATGCGCATGGTGTTCAGCAGGGCAAACGCACGCCAGTGCCAGAGCTGCGCGAGAAAGAACTGGCACAGTTGGCCCATGCCATGGAAGCGATGCGCATCTCACTAGAGGGCAAGGACTATGTGGAGCAATACCTGCATAGCCTGACCCATGAACTAAAGAGTCCGTTGGCGGCGATACGTGGTGCTGCGGAACTGTTGCAGGAAGAGATACCTGAGCAGGCACGACAACGCTTTGTGCGCAATATCAATAATCAAAGTCTGCGTCTGTCACAAGTGGTGGAGCAATTACTCCGTCTGGCAAGCGTAGAAAAACGTCAACAGTTACAAGATATCGTTGGTGTGGATAGCGCTGCGCTGGTAAGACAGTTGTGTGATGACAAGGCAGCGATGTGTGAGCAAAAAAACATAAGCTTTGATTTTGAAGGTTTTAGCGGTACCTCAGTGGCCGCAGAACATTTTTTACTGCAACAGGCCATTAGCAATATTATTGACAATGCCATCGCCTTTAGTTCAGCAGAAGGAGTGATTTATATCTCCGACAACATTGACGAGGATAGCTGGACACTCTACATCCGAGATCAAGGCCCCGGTATCCCGGATTATGCACAGGCGCGGATCTTTGAGCGCTTCTACTCTCTGCCGCGTCCCGATAGTGGGCTAAAGAGTACCGGGCTGGGGCTTAGTCTGGTGCAAGAGGTGGCGCAGTTACACCATGGCAAGGTTCGTATGAGCAATTCCCCGCAGGGAGGAACCTTGGCGGCGTTACAACTGCCGCTAAAACAATAATCCTCATTGTGTATCCAGCACACATAAAACACACATAGCGCACATACCCAGCACAAACTCCCCCCTTATCATCCCCCCTGAGACCTGTACTCAGAGGGAAGACGGCATGAACAAGAAATTCACCATTAAGATAGCGACGATCTTTGGCTTGGTCCTGGCCTTGATGATCCCATTAAGCATGATCGAAGGCGTAGTCAGCGAACGCAGTATGTACCGTGATGAGGTCAAGGCGGATATCGCGCAAAGTTGGACCGGCACACAGAAATTTCTCGGTCCTGTATTGATTGTTCCCTATGTGGAAAAGTACGCCAAGAAGGAGTGGGACAAGAACCTGAAAGCCTATAAACAAAACACCTATTTTCGCCACAAGCAGATCTACTTGTTGCCCGAGCAACTGCGCATCCGTGGTGAGATCACAACAGAACAACGTAGACGTGGACTCTATAGCATACCGGTCTATGCCAGTGAACTGCTGGTTGAGGGGGGCTTTACTAACCAGCAACTGGTGGCGCTGTGGAAAAAGAAGGGCAATGATATAAGCTGGAAACGGCCCTATGTGTCGATGCTGGTCAGTGACATACGGGGTATCAGCGAACAACCCAAACTCAGTTGGGCGCGTGGCGAGTATGAGTTCACCTCGGGTTCTGGCATGGACAATTGGGATAACGGTATGCATGCCTCTATTCCAAAGATGCAAGTGAGCGCGCATAAGCCCTATCATTTTTCTTTTCGGGTAAATCTGAAAGGTATGGAGAAGATTGAGTTTGCACCCGTAGGTAGGAGCACCGATGTGAGCATAAAGGCCAACTGGCCACATCCCAGTTTCATTGGCCGCTATCTGCCGTCACAGCGTACGATTCATGATGCAGGTTTTGAGGCCAGCTGGAAGATGTCTTCTTTCTCCAGTGATATGCCGCGTTTGATCAAGGCCTGCCAGGCGAATGAGTGCAATGATTTTATCGACAATACTTTTGGCGTGGCCTTGATTAATAGCGTAGATATCTATCACAAGACCGAACGTTCCGTGAAATATGCGGTGTTGTTTATCAGTCTGACCTTTATCATCTTCTTTCTGTTTGAGATCATGAAGGACCTGCGTCTGCATCCACTGCAGTATCTGCTGGTAGGTCTGTCGCTGACCTTCTTCTATCAGCTATTGGTGTCGTTGTCGGAGCACATGGCCTTTCTCAGTGCCTATATGATCGCGGCACTATCTAACGTCGTGGTGATTGGGACGTACATTAGCGAGGTATTAAAGAGCCGGCAACGTGCGCTGGGATTCAGTGCCATGTTGCTACTGCTCTATGCAATGTTGTATGCCATCCTCATCTCGGAAGACAACGCACTGTTAATGGGTAGCCTGCTGTTCTTCACCATACTATCACTGGTGATGTTGGTGACGCGTAAACTGGACTGGTATCAGGTGACGGACAAGCTTGCCAACCAGGCGGTAGTGAAAAAAGAATAGAGCATAGACTTCGGTCTAAAACAAATCCCGGCATATCGTCGGGATTTTCTATGACTGAGCTGTTAACACGAAAAATATAACAAATAATTCACGACTATGGAAACAGTAGGGAAATCACATATATAGGGACAATAAAGCCGCTGAGAACGGTGTAGATAAAAACCCTAAACCTTGTCGGTGTAGTGGATGATGAGCTATTGCTAGATTGGATGGTTATCTTTTCTGTGGCCAAAGGGAGCGGAACAATGAATACAGTAACGGTTTATATAGATGAATCCCTCAGTACCAGAGACCGAATCAAACTCAAGCACGAGATCATGGCGATGCCCTATATTAATGATGTGGAACTTGCGCGTCATGATTCCCATGATCTGATGATCGAGTACGAGGCGCATGCAGGCTTGCCTGCAAATGTGTTGACGATGCTGCGCTCCAAGGGCTTGCATCCGGACATTACTTCGGCCTGAAGTTTTGCCTCATCGAACTGTACAGCCCCGTCTCATGCGGGGCTTTTTTGTAAGCGCATGACATCCTTTGAAAATCACCTTTTTATTGATCCCGCTCAGTAGTGTTTTATATAGCATTGGCTATAGTTAATACGGATATATACATAATAAGGAGGAGATCATGCGAAGGATCTTATTGTCATCTTCATATCTATTGTTTGGCTTGGTGCTGGTGCTTGCGTGGTTTAGCCATGGTACCGGTGTGATCAAAAATGATCCGGCGCGTAATATCTATATTCCTGAAGACCTGACCATGCCGCTACAGGTGATGAGCGCTTATAACGAGAATACGATCTTTTTCCGTTACCGCTGGCCAGATCCGGAGCCGAATATCTATCACGACATGCTGGTATATACAGAAGGCAAGTGGGTACGACATGGTGCCAGTGTTGCTGGCCCCAGGGTCGATGGCATCTATGAAGACCGTGTCACCATGCTGGTGGATGATGGCAGCGTGCCGGAGTTTGGCCGTTATGGCGGTTATCTGCTCATCGGTGATGGCATGCGTTTCTTTACCGATCAGGCTGGAAAAGAAGCGGTCCAATCGCACCCCTATCTGGGCGAGAAGAAGGGCAAAACGGACGTGCGTAAATACCTGCCGGAGACACGTAGCGATGCGGCGGACTGGCGTAGTGTCGTATCGGAGGATGAGCTGGCAAGACAGAGAGCCAGCGGATATTTTCTTGATCTTTGGCACTGGCGTGCTCATCGCTCAAACCCAATTGATATGTCCGATGATCAATATATTGCCGAGTATCGTTATGGCGATAAGGGCAAAGGGGTGTACCACACCAACTGGGACAAAACACTCAAACAACCCATGTGGATGTATGACGAACAGCAAGCAGGTGGCAAGGCATTAAGCTGGGATGATCTCTTGGCGCATAAGTTGAGCTTTGATGATGTCTATTACATGAGCGATGTGCTGACGAAACCATTTGATGCGAAGCATGCCTGGAAAAATGGCGATACCTTGCCTCGGCGGGTTTTGCGTAAGGGGGATGGATCGCATGGGGACATCTCGGTCAGTGGTAAGGCGCGTTGGAAAGACGGTTACTGGGATGTAACCCTGCAACGCAAGATGGATACCGGCAATCCACTGGATGACAAGATCTTTAAAGATAAGGCGGTCTATTCAGTGGCCATAGGGGTGCATCGTGATGCTACTGGTAGCCGCTGGCACTATGTGTCGCACCCAATCAGCGTCGGCTTGGAACGCAAGGCGATGTTGCAGGCAACACGGATAGAGAGTGGGCAACCGGATTGGCGCGGCCAGTCGTGGCTGGATATGACATTGTTTTATCCCGGCCAGGTGAACTGGCCTCTGTTGAATAGCCACAAACATGCCGGTGCAGAAAAGATCGCCATGGGCGTTCCGGTACGAACCCGACATAGTGAGGCACAACTGGCGCAATACGGGGTGGAGATGGAGTTTAATGATGAGATCGTGAAGCAGTGGTGGCTGACCCTGTTCGCAGGAATATTTCTTATCTTCAGTCTAGGTGTTGCCATTCATATGTTACTGAATAAGGAGGCACGGTCATGAGTGCATATCATGTTATGGCGGCACACTTCCCTATTGCTATCTGGATGACGACGTTCTTGTTTATTGTCTTGCGCAGTTTTTCTCTGCCGGGACGGGGAGATAAGCTGCAGTACGCTATCTCATTGTTACTGTTTATAGGTGTACTGGCAGGACTAGCCACCTACAGTCTGGGCTGGATGGTCTGGTCCTGGGAAGCGCTGACCTATAGCCCTCTGGCACGAAATCATATCCTCATGGCCAGTTGGTCGCTGGCCTATTGGACTTTGCTCTGGGTGCTGCATTGGCGTTTAGGGGAACACCTATGGCATGGCATGCAACGTTGGACAATGTTGATGTTGTCGATGGTGGGCATCAGCCTGTTGTCGGTCACCGGTACTCTGGGCGGGAGTCTGACTGGTAATCCATCCGGTCTACCGGACATATTGGCCTCACTGGGTTGGGATACAAATAGTACGTTTTATCTGCCGCCAGTGATGATCGGCGTCACCATTGCCAGCGGGGGGGTGATCCTGGCCATGGCCTGGCTTGGTCAGCGTAGCAAGGCATAATATTTAGCATCTGGTATTGCTAAAGAAACGTAGGCCCATATCCCTATTGTTCATATAGATAGGGTATGGGCCTTTTTGTATGGGTCTTTGTTACTAACAGAATGACAGTATAATTGTATTCAGGCTACAGACGACGGGGGTGTAAAAAATAGATTCGGAGTGTGCTGGATTTTGATATCATTTGGCTATGGATATTCAAAATAAGTTAGGCGAGATCGTTGTCCGCCTGTATCAAGAAACAGACGGTTACCAGCATAATCCATCCGAAGTGCAGCTTTGGTATAACCGGGGATATGCTAACGGAGTGTTATCCGTATTGCGTGCGCAAGCTGCAGTACAGGAGTTAGCATCGAACATAACATTAGATGACGCAGACATTCACTGTGATGACAGACTGATGGAATGGGAAAAGGCCTATCATCATGGTTTTGAGATGGGCGAACGTGAGGCAAAGGAAGTATTGCCCACGAACTGATATGGTACATGGCCTGAATAATTTAAGGTTAATAAGATGAGAGTTATCCTGCCAGGTATATTTATTTTTATAGTCTTTTTTCTGCATATGCCTATGGCACAGGCAGATGATTATCACTGGGTCGTAGGTAAGTGGCAGTTAAGCTATGATCCTGATGGTAGCAAGACCGACTATCTGGAGTTCTTTGCCAATGGCGATGTAGTCAGTAGTGGTGATTACGGTGAGGTGCGGGGGTTTTATATCGCCGCACACGGTATGGTTAAGGCAGTGCTCACGGTGGATAAGAAGGATCTTATCCTCACATTTTTTCATAATGATAAACATACCCAACTACGTATCGTTACCAGTAATAGTGGCAAAGCGTCTGTCTACACAAAAATGTTTTAATGGATGCTTGTGTCAGCGCTCTATTTGGTTTCTGAACGCACACGCAGAAAACTGGCAAATCTCGGAATACCATTGCTTGTTTTACCATAGAATTTAAAGCTAATGATGCTGCCTATGGCGGGTGGTGTACTTCGTTCCTTATCCGTAAATCCACTGCCGATGCGAAACTGCAATCCCGTTTTATCTTCCACCAATATGGAACCCAGCATACCCTGAAACCTGCCTTTCCCGGGAAAGTGTTTGATCACCTTCGCCTCGGCATCTTCGTACAGCTTTAGTTTTAATAGTTCGTCGCTACGGCCGGGGTTATAGTGGGCGCTGCCGTGGTGTAGCATAAGTCCTTCGGCCCCTTGATCGACGTATTGTTGCAGGGTATTCATCAGCTCTTGATGCGATGTAAGCTTGAACTGTGTAACTAACTTTACATTTTTACTGTGCTTGTTCGCAAACAGGCGTTGCATGTCTTTAATGCGGTGCTCAAAGGTTTGCTTCACCTCCGGCATATCAAAAATACAATAACTAACCTTGCGCCATGCCTCATCATTCGGATGTGTTGTCCTGACGATGGCAGAAACCTTTTCAAAGCCACCTCGCTCGATCCACAATTCACCATCCAGTCTAATTGATTTGGGAAGCTGCGCCAGAAACCAAGCAGGAGCAGGAATGGTATTTCCTTGTCGTGAGATAAGTGCTTTTCCATCCCAATAGGCCCGAACACCATCGAGTTTCTCGCTGATCCAATACTGGCTAATATCTATATCTTTCTGATAGACATTTGCCAGAATGAGTTGAGGTGGTGGCAGTTCGCTACTAAATGATGTTGTCACAGAGCCGAAGTAAAGAGATAACAGGCAGAGGAAAGTGAGTGGTCGCATACACATATCCTTATGTGAGATGGCTGAAATAATCATGGTCTTGATAAGAGTATGCATAGATGCAGAAATATTCCAGTCAGATTTATTAATTACTATTGTGGTGGTTTAGAGCAGGCTATTATAATGAGCGGATGAATGACGAATCCCTCTGCCCCTTCTCCAAGCCCATTGTTGGAAACTATTGCACATGTCCCTATGCGATTTTATCAGAACGCTGTTCAGGCAAGATGAGTTGTACAAAGGATGCTGAGTTGCGTAGTGGCTGTGAAGAGCTGGTTGATCTGTTTAAAGCCAAGGCCCATTTCGTCTTGAGCATGAGCAGCATCGACGAAGAACTAACCCATGCACAGATGATGAAGATCCGTTGTGGTGGACTATTGGGGATGCAACGTGTTTTGCACATGGACTCAGATGATGTACCTGTCGTACGCGACTTGATGGCCGCCGCAGAGGCGAGTTACGGCTCAGTATTAGAATTTCCGTTCAGTGAGATAATGCCGGATATCCAATGCTTTAACCATCGAAGGAAGAAGCGAAGTACAATATAAAATCCGCGTGATTTTTCGCTTGTTTCATTACTATCACTAATGGTTTTCCTATGAATCTTCTCTGCATAATTGAACACATCGATTTCACTTCACTTGAAGCTGAAGGCATTCATGAATGTCAGCGCATGTTTCATGGCCGCGGCCATACCTATGCAGGCCTGGAACACATCAGTGTTGACTGGTTGGCTCCCGTGTTACTCATTACCCTATATAAAGAAGAGTCTGGCGAGGCATTATTACCTCTGGCACAGGTGATGATGGAAAGCATTGCAGAGTGTACGTCTGTACAGGTGCAATATCGATGTAGAACGGGCGCGCC
>JAOUJT010000006.1 GCA_029883105.1 Gammaproteobacteria bacterium | reverse complement strand
TTTAGAGCATATAACCGGATGCGCTAATGTAGCCGTAGTGGTAACAGGCCAGCACACTTGCATGCAGATGCGAGGTATTCGTAGTCAAGGTGAAATGATAGTCTCTGACTTGCGCGGTATTTTCTTAAGCCAGCCGCATGTACGAGACGAGTTATTCAATTTAATGCGTATCGGAGGATAACGTGAAAAATACTTACCCGATAGTAGAAATTTTTGGGCCTGTTGTACAGGGGGAGGGGGAGTTAGCCGGCTTGCCGACTATCTTCGTTCGACTGGGAGGATGCGATTATAGGTGTACACAATGCGACACCATGTACGCTGTTGATACTGCTAGATACAAGCATCAATGGCAAAAACTGACGGCTGCCGAAATCACCAATACCGTTTTAGCCTTGGCAGATAAAGGCATGGGACAAAATCGGCCCATTAACGTCACATTCTCCGGGGGCAATCCCGCTTTATTTGACTTGGTAGAGCTGATTGATACGCTCCGAGCAGCTCCAAGAAAATTTACCCTAAGCATGGAAACACAAGGTAGTGTGTATCCTGAATGGGCCGCGCTGCTCGACCATATTTGTGTTAGCCCTAAAGGCCCTAGTATGGGCTACGACATGAAAGCTATCAACTTAGATGTTTTAGGGCATTACTGTTCCCTATGGGAGCATGGTGTTGTTCCCGTGTATTTCAAATTCGTTATTGGGAACCGGGCTGACTTAGCCTTATACCTGAGCTTGGAGGATTTTTTAAGCGATGTTCCCATTTACTTTCAACCCGTCAACACACAGCTTTATAGTGAAGAAGTCGACTTGAACATCCTGCGACAGCAATACAGCGACTTGGTAGACCTCACTCTAAGCTCTGAGCTGTACCATGTAACCGTTTTGCCGCAACTTCACGTGTGGGCCTCAGGCTCCAACGGGAGGGGGATATGACACAAGTAGGCCAAAGCGCTACCTTGGATATGATCGTTGATGCCGACATTTCTATACCCTGGCTGATTAAAGCCTTTTTTAGGGAGGCTATTGCCGAAATTGGGTATAACGTTGTGGCTGAAGTCGATCACGAGTTTAACCCTGAAGGCTACAGTGCCGTATGGGTCATTGCTGAAAGCCATATTTCGGTTCACACATGGCCGGAGCATAAACAGATTTCTGTTGACGTATTTTCATGCGATCCAACCAAGTCGGCTGAAAACTTCGTCAATAAACTAATCGAATTATTTACGCCTGATTTTTTTAGTGTTACCTATCAAGGTCGGTATGTTCCCGACGAGACTACAGTAAGGAGGCTACTGTGATTAAGGCATTAGTTCTAAATTCTGGAGGGGTAGAGAGTGCTACGCTCTTGGCCCATGCCAAAAAAGATACAGACGTGGGGGAAATCGCTTCTCTCACGTTTGATTACGGCCAACGCAATTCGCAAGAGCTGACAGCGGCTAAGACATTGGCTGAGTACTATAGAGCTTCCTATAACTTAGCCAACCTGCCGCTTTTAACTTCCGAAAGTTCTTTAATGGGCGGAAAGTTGGATACCTACCAAAACGTTGATCAGTATTTTAGCATTTTCGACGCCAAAGAGGACATCACCAGCTCGGCACATGTGCCATTCCGAAACGGCATATTCCTGGCGTGGGCCGTCCACTATGCAGAGGTAGCAGGCTACGATGTTGTGTATGCCGGCCCAATGGGAGAATGGGATTACGATGGAGGCTATTGGGGCGACTATTTTCCCGATTGTTCACCTGAGTTTGCCGGGGCTTTTGGAGCCGCTGTCCGCATTGGAACCAAAAACAAGGTTCGGTTAGTCACACCGTTTGTCTGGACGCAAACCAAAGCCGATGTGATTAAGCTAGGTACAAAATTGGGCGTGCCTTGGGAATTGACGTTTTCCTGCTATAGCGACAACTTCATCCATTGTGGTGAGTGTGCGCCTTGCCTAACCCGAGCCTACGCTTTCCAAAAAGCAGAAATCGCCGACCCTACCTTATACATCAAGCAGCCTAACGTTCAAAGGGGGAACGAATGAAATACACAGAGCCGTATATAGTCAGTTTTCCGACTGGCAAATTCGCTTTTGACGCCAATACCCATTATCGCCCTATGCTTCAGCATGGTATCGAGATCACTCGGGAAATTGCCCGCCACGAGACTGCCATGGGACAGCACGTTATCATTTACGATACGACCTACTTGGGACGAGCCATTTATATAGATGGCAGCTTGCAATCGACACAAAAAGACAATTTCGCATACCGTGAGATGCTAACCCACGTACCGATGCAAATTCTTATCGCCTCTTATCGCTCCAATCCGTCCAACGTTCTGGTAATTGGAGGGGGCGACGGTGGTGTCGTGGCAGAAGTGCTGAAATACCCGTTCATAGAAGGTGTGGTCTGGCAAGACCTAGACGAGGAAGTAGTGAATATCTACAGCACTTACATGCCCGAACGTCAGGCCCTGCATGATAGCCGGGTGGATTTTGTGCAAGGGGACGCTACCCTAAACCTTAGGGTGCGGGATAATTCCATCGATCTTGTGCTGATTGACGGCGTAGACCCTGTTCAAGGGGCGAGCCTTTATAATTCCAGCTTCTACAATGAAGTTAAAAGGGTCATGACTTCTGACGCTATTCTGGCCACAATGACCGGAACTATATGGCCCGACGCTTACATGTATTCGCTGACTTCCGAGGCCATTGCCGACTGCTTTAACGACCAGGCTTACTATTGGGCCGTACAAGGCTCGTGTACACCTGGCACTATCGGCTTTCTTTTGGCGGGGTCTATCTACTTACCCGCTAAAGTTATTTTAGAGGATACCTACGTCCCTTTGGGGCTGAAGTATTACAACGCTCGCGTCCATAACGCGGCGTTCGCTATGCCCGATTGTTTTAAGAAAACTGAAACCTTAGTACCACCACAAAACGGAGGCTATAATGAGTAATTTTGTAACCGATTGTTTAGACAGTCCTGCTAGTCGCACTTTTAAGATTAAGCGAACCATCAAGGAAACCATCACCAAGACCGGCCAACTTGTGGCCATTCACGACTTAGAAGGTTATGGGCGCACTCTGTTCATCAACGGGGAGCGTCAATCGTCGGAAGCAGACGAGCGAGCTTACCATGAGTGTTTGGTTCATCCTGCCATGGTACGATCACCTATATTTTCTACGCCTCGAGTGGCTATCCTGGGAGGGGGCGAGGGTGCGGTATTAAGAGAAGTTATGAAGCACGACGTTGAAAGCGTGTTATGGCTCGATTATGACGAAGAGCTATGCGATCTGTGCTACCGCTATCTACCGCAGCATGCTGACCGGCAAGCTGAGTATCTGGCAATGCCGCATGTGGATTTCCGGCAAGGGGATGTTCTGACTTTTTTAGATGAACAAATCGCTGTTCAACAAGAAGAAGATGAACCAGGCCAATTTGAAGTGGTAATTTATGACATGCCAGAATACGATGAAAACACCATCGATCTTTACTGGCCTAAGGTGTTCGTCAAGCTTTCCGAAATTATCACCGATGACGGGGTGTTGGCGTTGCAAGCCGGCCCGGCACATCCTACCCGCTGCGAGGCCCTGTTACCCGTGATAGAGCATCTGCATACCGCCTTTGAACACGTACAGCTTCTTATCCTAGCTGAAACCAGCTGGGTCTTCGTTGTGGCCTCGCACATGTATCCTGATACGAACGAGCTACTCCAAAAAGAGCTTTTGAAACGTGACGACTTATTCTGGTATAACGCCGGCACCGATTCTCTGTTGGGCGTGGTTCCTACCTGGCTCGATAAGGCCATCAAGGTTAAAATGGGAGAAGAAGACTAATGAAAAAGCTTCACCTGATAGAGCAGGACAACGGGCTATTCATTAGCGACAACAAGCAGCATTTCCGGCCGTGGTGGGTGAACGGTATACGAGTGGAACGCTGTATCGAATACTTCCAGTCCGATTACCAATTCGTGGAATTTTGGCAGACCTCTAATCTCGGCATTCTTTTGGGGTTGAACGGCTGTATCCAGATGTGCGAACACGACGCTTTCGCCTATCACGAAATGGTAGTCCATGTGCCCATGCAGGTTCACCCAAGACCAAGACATGTCTTGATTGTAGGGGACGGGGATGGCGGGTCTGTATCTGAAGTCTGCAAGTACAAGAGTGTGGAGACCATTACATGGGTAGACATTGATAGGCAAGTAGTGGCCGCTTGTAGCTCATGGTACGCTTCCCAATTCCGCAATCACGATATGAGGGTGGAGTACTTGGATGAAAACGGGTACACTGTGCAGCTGCCAAGAAAATATGACGTCATTATTTGGGGCATAGACGATGATGTCACCCAAGAAGGGGATTTAGACACGTCTGCTTATAATCGGGTGGCGGACTTACTCGCTCCTGGCGGCATTGCTATCGCAAATGTAAACGACCCTTGGCCCGATAAGTATCTGTTCGATATTTCGCTTGAAGCAGCTAATCGGGTATTCGGCAATGTAGGTTTTGTTTGGTCACGGTTCCCTAGTTGGTCACAAACAGGGGATATGCTGATTATGAGTGACGAGCCTGCCTATAGCCGGTATCGCGTTTGTAATAACCCTGAGCTACCACAAGGATTACGCTGGTATGATCACGATTACCATAAGGCGGCTTTAAAGCAGCCTCGCGCAGTGTTCCGTAACGGGGTCAGCTCTATTCCGGGGTTAGTTCCGTATAACCTAATAGGAGACTAGTATGCAGAGTAAAACTAAGCCCATTTTCGCATTTGGGAGCAAGTCCCATGGTAACACGCTCATGTGGGTAGACGAATTCCGGTGGCTTATGAGCTTCTGGTATATCGAAAAAATCAGACCAAAGGGTATTCCTATGGGCGGCCATATTGAGTCCTTGGAGTGGCAAGGTGATCTTGACAAGGGCGATTGCTTAATGCTCGATTCAGGGGCATATACCGCTCTAAAACAAAATACGCCTATCTGGATATGGGAGTATATCGACTTCATTAAGCTGTATAAAAAGCATTTTTGGCCTATCGTAGTGTTAGATGTCATTGGCTCGCCTGTGTTTAGTGAGGTTAACTGGCGTTTGATGCAGCATTACCTACCTGAAGTCGAAATCATGCCCGTGTACCATTCCGGGGAACCGTACTCTCACTTGCAGCGCTATATAGATCAAGGTACAAAATACGTGGGGATTGCGCCCTACTCCAGCATGTCCAATGAGAAAAGTATTCAGATGTTTCTGGAAAACGTCTGGGAACAGACGGATATTACTAGCATTGATATGCACGGCTTCGGCTATCTGAACCTTACGAACCTGCACCGTTTTCGCATGACCACAGCTGATAGCACCACGTGGGTCATGGCCGCCGCTCATGGCAGACTGGTACTACCGCCTGAATTGGGAGGCCAAACGATAACATATTCCGATCACCCTAAGCGACGGGGTACGCCCAATGATCTCAGCACCATTCTAACCATTCCCGGCAAAAGAGACATCTATGAAGACTATATCAAGCAGGTCATAGATTATAGAAAATTGACCGCTGGTTTTTCCAAAGAAGGCAAGCCTACCACGAATAGGAAGAAGGTTAAAACTACTCGGGCTATGGAGATAGAAGACCTATCTCAGACCGCTTTCCGAGCAGCCTTTAACGCTGCTTCCGTGGCTTTCTGGTTTGACACCGGGTACAGCGATTACAAATTTCAGGATGAAGTGTATACAGAGGAGCATTTATTTTGGGACGAGCCAGAAGAGGACGATTACTTCTACCGCTATTACCCTGAAAGGATCGAACCTATCCTAGAAGAGGCTATTAGGATGAAGCGCACCTATTCCGGCTATCCCGACTGCATGGCAGACTTCTTAACCAATAAGGGTTGGGAAGATGAAATGTATACGTATCAAAGAGCACAAAGTCAATGGGACGGGCTATAATGACGAATCATGATAAGTGGTTCAGCGCCTTGGATGATTGTACGTTTTCAGACCTTAAAGCTTATTTCGCCCAACCCGGCTGGAACAAGGCCGGCTACTATTGGACTGCCGCTAGTTGTGCGGTAAACGGCATAGAGTATATTGACAAGGCTGCCGGGGATAGGGTAAAGCGCACCCAAAGCGGCATGCCCATAGTGCGGTATAGCGGCCGCTTAGGTTTTTCATACAAGCTTCCGTGTCCATTCGACCGAGAAGAAGCAGAAGACGTTATACGGGAACATCTGGAGCCTATGTCAGATCGGCGTAAAATTCGTATATTTTGTCCGAACTATTGGCCAAGCGGAAGTGACTACGATATTTACTATCGTGATCCCGAGGCTGTGTATGACTGCCAACATATCGTGGATAACATAGACCGCATTATGGGCAAGCGAGGCATGAGCTACATTCGCCGCTATAATCGGGAGTGTGAATACCGATTGGCTACTCCCGAAGACGCTGATCTAATGGAGAAGTTACTTGACGAATGGTACTTCGGCAATGGCGGCCAAAAAAAGAAGAATACCTGGCATAGAAGCAATCGGCAAATATTCCAATGGCTGAGGGAACTAGGGGAAACAGCATTGCAGGACAGAGACATGCTGCTATTCCTCGCTATCCGCAATGGGGAGCATCCTGTAGCTATGAGTGCTATATCACCTATGCGCTTCCCCGGCTATCCCGGGTGGGGCGTGCAGTTCATGGCCAAAGCTCTGAACTACAGGACTTCTCCCGGTGGAGGGAATAACATGGCGGGTTGGGAACTTTACCGATGCGCCCAAGAGTGTCTGAAATACACCGGTTTACGTTACCTAAATGGAGGCGGATATGACATGAGATCATCACAATACCAGGCTATACGCAAATGGAAAGAAAAATTTTCAAATGGCGGCGTGGTAGAAAATAATCAGTGGTATTGGAATTGGACCGCTACTAAACGGCCCAGCGAAACCAAGTACTTTGAAGAGGAGCTGTTCTAATGAAACCAAGCACATATCAGGAAATTCAGCATTATTTTGATACCGGTATATGGGAGCTGCCCAATTTCTACAATACCGCTTTAACTATGATAGCTTACCGGAATTTCTTGAATATCCGGGTAGAGAATGGGGCTATGATAGGCTACCCTAAAGGTAAAAAGCGCACCCATTGGCTATTAGCTCCCAAATCTGCCGAAAACGTTGCTCACACTTTGGAGCTGGCCAAAAAGAATAATTGGCCACGTCTGCGAATATTTGCGCCTTCCCTGAAGGCTCAGTCTCAATTGGTAGACTTAGGCTTCGAAAAATATTGGCAGGTTGAGCAAGCAGTGTTTAACCCTAGAGCGATAGCTGCCGGGGTGCAAGAAGACCTGGAAACCCATTCAGATAATTTTCTGAAGGATCAATCAGCCAGACGCTATATGCGACGCAATCTGGAAGGGCTTGAATATCGGTGGAATTGTTTCGATTTAGAGGCTTTCGACCATATCGTGGCTGAATGGAGCGGCCGAGCTGCCCAAGCCGGGGTTGAAGACTTATCTTGGCGAGATGTAAACATGAGGGAAACCTTAGCTGAATTACACGAGCAAAGTAAGGTCTATTGTAGCCTGGCTTTACGCAAGAATTTCCCTGCCGCATTTTCCGTGTATATCCCCATTACGGGGGCACCGGGTTGGGCGGCGCAAGCTTTCACCAAGGCTCTCAATTATCAGACCCAAAACGGAGGCTATGGTGGCACCGGCCGGTATATGCTCTATCAGGATTGTCGCCATCTAAGTAAAAGCAATATCCGGTTTATCAATGCGGGTTCTATGGAGAAACCAGGCTCAGGGTTATATAAATTCAAGCAAGGGTTCAAGGATACCAGCATCACCGTGACGCATTGGATACAGAAATGATACCTGCTACGCATAACTTTTTGGCCGACTACTTCAATCACGAAGTTTTTCGCGCGCCGCTGTTTCATCAAAACGAATACTGTCTGCCTATGTATAAGTCCATGTACGACCTGTTCGAGGTGGACGGCCTTATTATTGGTAAGAATAAGCAAGGCAAGCGGAAACCGGCCGAGCTATTCTGTCCGCGCTCTATGGACGACATCCAGAGGGGTCTGGAATGGGCCAACGAAAACAACACGGGCCGGCTAAGGGTATTTTCACCCAATAGAAAACTTGACCGCCCTAAGTCCTTATTCAGCCGATGGAGTAGAGACACTGAGGCCATTTACGACACCGCTTACATTATAGCCGACATCGAACAAATGGTAGGCAAGCGAGGGAGAACATACTTGCGGAAGTACGAGAACAATACCGAGTATATCCCGCATACAAAAAATTGCCCGGTAAGCCACGAAACTATCACTCATGTTATGCAACTATGGGGAATGGTCGCAAATGCCCGGAAATCAAAGAATTTTGTGGGTAGGGATGAAGTATTTGGGGTGAAATACTTGAATATGCCCAATATCTACGCAGCAGCCGCATATCGAGACAATAACCCGGTAGGATTTTCCATGTACGCCATCTCTCAAGCTAACCCACACATCGCTATACAGCTTATAAGCAAGGCCCTGAATTACAAGGAACAGCTATCCGGGGGCAATATGACCAGCGCTTGGATGACCTATAGAGATTGTAGAGTTTTGTATTACGACTACAATGTAGTGCATATCAACGCCGGCTCTATAAGCAGCACAGATGGGGGTTTAGAACCTTTTAAGCGCAGGCTGACTGATACTACGGTAACGTTCTCAAATTGGAGGGCTAAATGAATTTTACGGATTACCCGAAAGTCACATATAGCAGCTTGGTGGAATATTTCAGAAATTCCCCTTTTGCGCATTATGACTATTCGCCCATATCCCTGTTGGCTTACCGCATTAAACCTCGATTGACAGCCCGCCATGTAGGGGATTTCATAGTCTTACGACGTGGCAGTAAACGCTTCAAATTCGACATCGTGGGTATTAAGCATACTCATGGGCTAGGTGACGTGGTTGATTTACTGAGCCAAACAGCGGTATCTCCCATAAGGCTGCTAGGCGTGCCAACGGACATTGAAGTTAATAGCGCCTACTTCAAAGCAGTAGATCAGAAAGAAGAAGTAGTCTATGACGCTAACAAAATAGCCGATGTAGGCAATCTTAGCAAATCAGCTAGAAAGAATTTCCGCCGCAACCAAAAGCATGTTCGGCTATTTGAGCTTACGCCTGCAAGACTTAAAGACGCTACAACCATAAGAAGGTTATGGCGACGCCAATACCAGAATAAAGGGTATTACCCGGCTGACCAAGAGACATCCGTCCTTAAAGCTATTCGCAATTGGAACGCTGATGTAAGAGCTGCCATAGCTTATCGGGATGGCTTACCAGCAGGGTTTTACATAGCCGATAACATTTCGCAAGTACCGCATTATGGGGTGTCTGCGGTAGCCAAGTCTCTCAATTACTCGTCTATTCCCGGTGGAGGTAACAGTACTAGTGCATACGTGCTATGGTGGAACGCTATAACCGCTTTAGATAGCGGTATCACTCGCCTTAACTCAGGCCCTTGGACTACGGGGCACGGAAATGGGTTAAAGAATTATAAGCTCAAATTCGCTTGCGACGACGTACCGCTAGTGAGCGTCCACTATGAAGCTCATCAAAATAAGTTTAGGCAGTTATCCATATTTTAGGAGCAATATGAGGTATGATATGAGTAAATCTACAAAAGGCGCTATGAACCTGCGAAACACTTACGCACCTAGCGGGAACATATACCAGAGCCACAAGGCTACTATAGCTAATATCGACGCTTTCGATGTATCTCAGGTATTAGAGCATAGAAAGGGGGATAGCACTGTAGTGGTTTTAGACCTACCTGCCGTTATTGTAGGTATGACGTATGATGCAGCCCTCACTTGGTACACTCGAATGTGGCAGGCAGTAGAGCCAATGCTGCACTATAAGGCCGCCGTACTGGTAATAGCTCGGCAAACAAAAACGCATAAATTCAGTAAGCATACCGCCATTCCTCACGTGTTGCATAAAGCTGGTTGGGACTGGCAAAAAGAGATATGCTGGAAGATAATAGAAGACACAATGCACCAGTTCCCTTGGCCGTGTTTTCACCTAATATCGGTATTCACCAGAGGGGGCTATCAGCTAAATGAACTAGCTCACTTAAGTGTCCGTGATATGTTTACGATGTGGTACGATGCTCTAAGCCCTGAAACCAGAGGGGTCTCGCCTTTACCTGTAGAAATGTATAAGCTATGCTACGAGCTGCTTGATGTAGATAGTACGTCTACTGTGTTAGACCCTTTTGCTGGTTCCGGCAATTCATTACAGGCTGCTTTAGGGTTAGGAGCTAACATTATAGCGGTGGAGCTAATGAAATACCGCTTCAACGATATTGTAACTAAGGTGAAACAATATGAGTGATAAAGTTAAGATCTTGAAAAACGAACATGCCCTTGACGCCGGGGGCAAATTAGATAATCGTTGGCGGACTGACCGAGTACGGCTATCTATGACCGGCAAAAGGCTACAATACTTCGGGGACGTCTTTCTATTCTGCATGCAAGTTACTTTAGCTCAAATGGGCGACGGCGACATGCCAACGTCTACTTTTGAACCTGCCGACTTGGAAAAGGAAATGCAGACCTTGTATGACAAGGTGCAAGAATTAAAAACACCGCTCACGATTGAGGTTCCCATAGAAAAAGCAATGACTGCCGAAGAAGAGGACGAATATGGCCTCTGGTAAATACGACAGAATTGCGGCTATCGACTTTGAAACCCACATGGGAACGTACATCGACGGCAAGGCCACATCTAGCCCTTTTAGGGATAGAACGCTAATGACCGCAATAGCCACCAAAGTAGGCAGCGAGGTGACTTCTAAAGTTATTACCAGTAACGAAGAAGCTATGCGCCACGAAGTTATGGAGCTGATGAACGACCCTAAAACCCTAGTGCTTATGCACAACGTCGGCTTTGATTACCGCTGGGCTTTAGGCAAGTGGGGCAACAGGCCCGATTGGAAACCAAGCTGCGGTATATGGGATACGCTGATCATAGAACGTGCCCTAACTGCCGGATCCAACAGAGCGAACTCACTCAAGGCAGTGGCCCAAAGACGACTGAACGTCATTATGGATAAAAGCCAGCGTAAGGCTATCGCATCATCCAAAGGCAAAGTATGGTCTGAAGCAGAACTCGACTATGCTCGCTTAGATGCCGAAACGCTATTACCTATCTATGAGCAACAACGGGCTGAAATAGCTAAAGCTCAAATGCAGAATGTAGCTTATATCGAAAATCAGATTTCAGTCATTGCCGCTGAAGCTCAACATTCCGGGATTGATTTCAACGTTCCTAGATTTCACGAAATAAGGGCTGAAGCTAAAAAACAGGTATTTTACTTGTCGAGCCAAATATTGAGAACTTTAGATGTGGAAGTAGAGGAGGATTTATGGGATGACGATGCGCCCTTAAAAGCGCATATCAATCTGAGCAGCAACGATCAGGTAGTAAAGGCGCTCAATAACTTCGGGATCAATATTAGGGCCAACGACTATTATACGAAGAGGGATTGGTGGCTGGCCCATAAAAACAAGGCTTCAGACGATCAGCTTAACGTGATCCGCTGGCTGATCGATTGGACTTTTTGGGACAAGCTCTTATCTTGGCACTATCCAGATTTTTGCGATCCTGTAACTAAGCGTATACACGCTATGATCAATACTTACGGAGCCGACACTTCTCGTATGTCTATGGGCAATCCCAACCTACAGCAAACATCGAATGCCAAGCCCGACTTCTCTATGAGGTTCGGCTATGATGACGGTAAATTGGGGCTATCCTACAGAGAGTGTTTTGTGGCCGATCCCGATATAGCAATAACAAGCACAGATAGTGAACACGTTTTGATCACCGCTGACTTGAGCCAAATTGAGTATTTCGTTCTAGCGGATCAATCCAATGAGCGATGGATGATAGACGCCATGACCGCTAAAGAAGACTTCCATAAGCTGCGGGCCTCTCAAGCACTTAGAGTAGACATAGAGGAAGTCAATAAAGCTCAACGCCAATTAGGGAAGACCATTAACTTCGGCTTAGGCTTTGGAGGTTCGTATTTGGTATTACAGCGCATGGCCAAAGAGGACGGTGTGATATTATCAACTACCGAGGCAAAGGACATTACCGAGCGGGTAAAGCACAGTCAACCCAACGTCCGTGCCTGGATAGAAGACCGAGTAAAAGAAGCAGAGCGAACTAATTATCTCAGGACAGCAGTGGGGCATAGACGCTTCATTCCCGCCAATAAAAGATCACCTACGCGCTGCGCCAATACTCCCGTACAGGGAACCGCAGGAGGTATGTTAAAACAAGGTGCGATAAACATTAAACGTAAATTAGGTAATGATGGTCAAATGGTACTATTCGTACATGACGAAATAGTGACCAGAGTAAGAAGAGAACACGCAGAAGAAATCGCTCGCGAAATCATCGTACCCGGTATGGTGACAGGAGCATCAATGTATTTAGAACACTTACAAGCCAGAGCCGACTATGTGATAAGTCCGGCCTGGGCCAAAGCTTAGGAGCTTAAAATTATGCGCATTAAAATCACTTCAGGTCAATTAGAACGAGCCATGGCTCGCATTGGTTCCGGGATCTCAACCCGGTCATTAGTTGAGTCCATGAGCGGCATCTATCTTGAGGCCAGCGACACGCATGTCCTGACTGTTAGAGCCAATAACACCGCTCAAGATGTGCGAACTTGGCGCGACTGCAATGTAGTAGAACCTGGAACCGTGGTTGTACACGCCGGTTTCAAAGAATGGGTTTACAGCGTGAGCGGGGACATCGACATCTGGAAAGAAGGGGGTAGACTGCATGCTCAGTGTGGGCAACGTCAAGCTGACTTCGCCCTTTACGACCCTAAGACCTACCCGTTGGAAAAACCACGACCAGCTGAGGATCAAATCGACATAGCTGACGCCCTCAGCATCATCCAGGCCCTGAACGGTGTGCAATTCGCTATGGCCCGCTCTTCTGAACGAGCTGGCACTCAAGGTATCCGCTTCACTCCCGAAGTTATTGTAGCCCTAGACGGCCGGCGAGGGGCTTTCTCCAAAAAGTCGCCATTTACTTCTTTCGATGCCCTACTGAGTTCCGAGGCCCTATCGTCTTTGCGAGACATCTTGGCCCAATCCGATCGAGTTGAAATTGCAGTGGCCGGCGCTTGGATATGGGTACGCAATGGGGAGCTAGGGGAAGGGGCCGGCGTGGAGGCCTGGCTTGGGACACGCAACGCTTCTTTCCCCACTAGAGCCATTACGACCTTGGTAGATTTGGCAGCCGCGAAATTACCGATCAATATCACCATAGCAAAAGACGCCCTACGGGACGTGTTAGGGTATGCCCAAACGCTATCCACCCAGGCCAAAAGTCTGAATGATCGGGAATATGCCGCCTTGGGGATAACAGAGGATGGTAACGTCTACATTTCAATGGAGGTTAAAGGGGTGGGCAGCATGTACGATGTGTTAGACGAAGCTACCATCACAGACCAACACGGCGACTATATTCATCAGGCTTTCGAGGGCTGGCTGGTTCCAGAAGCTTTTATCCAAGCTATGGACAGAGCCACCGGCGACGAAATCACTATCTCGTATGTCCACAAAGGTTTTATCCCTGAAGGTCATACCCAGCCTATTCAAAAGACCAACACGTGGTTCATCAGCTGCCCTGATACAGCCGGACAATGGGGCGTGATGCAATCGCCTATGTTCAAGATGTCAGCTGTTGAAAAAGCTACCAAAGCCGCTGACAAGCTGAGAGATAATAATGAATAAAATCAGCATATCCGTAGACGGGGAGAGCCTCAACTATCAGGATATCGACGCCCTTATCGCCGCTTATGGGCCTAACCTAACACAACAACAGGATTGGCTGAATAACCTAACCAAGGCTTCGCAATTATGGTCGGCAGTAGGCTCCTGGGCTGAAAGCAATACACAGAAAATTGTGAACGCTGTAGCTACCGTTTGGAGCGAACTTCCCGCACAAGTAACGTCTACCTATGAAGGGGACTTAGTGCAATGGGCACAGACTGCAACACAGCGCAGCCTATCGCACGTCAATAATATGCTTAACGTGTGGGAGACCTACTATACCGCTCAATATGACTATGATCGCCCGCCCAATTTCGACCCTGACAAGGTGACACCGACTAAACTACTTGCGGCTTCAGGGGCGGCTAAACGAGGCTTACTAACAGAAGAGCTATGGGAGGATTTGATCGACCCTAGCATCACAGTGGCCGCCCTTAAAGAAGAGCTTCCTTCTATCAGGAACAGAAAGGGGAAAGAAGGGGAATTACGGTATTGGGTAGAAAACGGTTATGTGTGGGCTGACAGCGCTGGCGAATTGTTTATAGTGGCTGAAATAAGCCAAGCGGAAAACTCTAACCAAAGAAGAGCAATTGACCGATTTATCACACAAGCGGGGTTAAAAAATGGCACGTCGTAAAAATCCAGAAAGCGAAGTAAGAAAAGCCATCGTGGATATGTTGCTGAAGCATGATCGGCTTGTAATTCGAGCAAACAGCGGCGCTCATAAAACGCCTCAGCAAAAGCGGTTCATCTGGTTCGTCATGTGGTTTTTCCAGGGCAAATGGAAGTATGCCGGGGTGTCCGATGTAATAGCCATAGGCCGCACTGGTCGGTTTATAGCCATCGAAGTGAAAGTCGATGCGACAAAAAAGCCTCGTGAAATGCAACAGCACTTCCTGACTGAGGTAGAAGCTACCAACGGCATAGCCATAGTAGGTTACAGTGCCGATCAAGTTAAGGCTATTTTAGAGAACGAAGGTGAGCTATGAGCCGACCAATTCGACTGTCCTATAGCGACCAAATGTTGTACGAAGGTTGCCCACATAAGTATAAGCGTATCAAAGCAGAAGGGTATCCGCCCTCCGAGGACACCAGGGCCATAGACGAAGGCTCCTACTATCACGCTGTTATCGAGGCCTGGCTGAAAGGGGCTAAAAAGCCCGCAGTAACCGACTTCATGCCGAACATCCATGGTGACGACAAATGGAGTGTTACTGAAGGGGCGAGGGCAGCCTTAAACCAGGTTAAGAAGCTGTTCGACACCTATGGCTTGACTGCTACGTACATCGAGAACTACACTGCGCTACCTAACCTGCCAAGAATTGGTGAAGGTAAGTACGAGTTGATCATGAACGAATGGGAGCTACCTGTTACCGCTACTGATATGACCGTATCGGTACAATTGGCCTCACGAGTAGACTGCATAGCCGAGGATGAAATCGGTAACGTGTGGGTTTTCGACTGGAAAACAGCTAAACGCGATTATACCGAATGGCAGCTTATGGCCAGCAGACAGCTTGCTATCTATCAGATGATCCTGGCCGACAAAGGTATCAAAGTCGACTATTTAGTGTACGGGGTCATTTTGAAAGGCTCTAATACTTTCGTACCTCATATACGACAGCCCTTTACCGAAGATGAATTAAACGACTTCCGTACAATCATTGCTGAAACCGCTAATCAAATTAGACGTCAACTTTACCCTAAGAAGGGCGGTAGCAATTGCCGATGGTGTCCATTCAAGAATGACTGTTTCGATCTACTTGACGACCCTACTAAGCTATGGAAGGAGGTATCAGACCCATGGGGCTAATGATGTTAGACGACTTCTTAGTCGAGGCCGGTCTGAAACCAACCAAGGCATCACTAGGTAGGATACAAAAGGAAAAACTCTTACCGTACCTAGTGAGCAGACAACGCTTCAAATGTCCTGTTTGCGGCAACAAGCTAAGTATTCCCCAAGCGACACTACATCACGCTATTTTTACTCGATCTAACATAACCGCTTGGAAGGATCAAAACAAACGGGCCTACGTTCTGCTTGAACCGCTTAACTGCTTGGCATTGCATCGAGCCTGCCATTTCGAAATTGAGGGTAATAGACAGTGGGGTTGGAGCCTTCTGGCCTCGCTGTACGGCTTCTCTGTGATGCACCGATGGTATCAAAGTATGGAACAGCATTTCAAAGCCGGCCTACCGATGACCATAGCAAGGCTGACCGATTTGGAACGGTATCCACTACTCGATTGGTTCGGTAAATAACCGCATTTTGGGAGTGTTCGGTAATATTACGAATACTCCCAATTTTTATCTTATTATTGGTAAGTAAGCCAATTTCCCCGAAAAAAATTCAGTTTTCCGGCGTTTATTTTGTACCCAATGGGTAAACAGTCACCCCACTCAGGGAAACGGCTGATACGGCATTTTTTATAAGCGTGTATTTGCAGTTCTGGCTGTTCTGGTCATTTATGGGCCATTTTGGGCCATAAATACAAAAAAGCTCCCCTTTCGAGGAGCTTTAATGCGGTCGGCCCATTAAAGGCTCGCCACAAGCCTAATGGGCCAACTGACTTGCGTTTTCCCGCAGGCCGTTTAGGCTTCTTTCAACGGTGAAACAATCTTTTGAACCAGCCAAGGCTCGTTGGGCCCGGCAGAGCTAACTTCCAGGACGCCACCATCATACTTGACGTAACCTACAACATTGTTGCGAACCCGTTTCAGGTTGGTAACCTTGCGGTAGATAGTGCGGTGGCCGCCGTCATCACCCTCAGCAAATTTCTGACCCACATCGGTACCCTTAACGGTAACGGCTTGTTGCGGCGTAAACACACCCTCACGCTCTTGGGGAAAAATGCGCAGGTTCCGTTTACCCTCGGTGTGGTATTGCTGAAGAACACCTTTAGCGGTCTCCTCCCAAATGAAAACTCGCAGCACGTTCACATCTTCTTGGTCGAGCGGTTTGTCGGCGATCTTGAAAAGCGTATACTTGTTCAAAGGCGCGACGTTTTGGCCTTCTGCCATGGTAAACCTCCATAACTAATATAATGTAAATTTGTATAAGCTTATCATAGATTGCCCCCTGTGTCAACCCTTATTTAATAATCACAATAAGTTGCCGAATACGTGAATTTATGATAGGATTGATAAACCATTTAACATGGGAATAGGGTGAAGGGATTTTAAGATGATAAGTAATACCTTTAGTCCAGATAGACAAAAAGAAGAGCAGCGCAAAATTTTAATCACCAACCGATATATCAGCATGGCCTCCTATTTAACCGAAAGAGGCATACAGGCTGGTATCCATTACGATCCGTCTTTCGTCCACAATTTCAGGATTGGAGCTTTGCAGCTAAACGGGCTGCACCCTGATAAGATGGAAGTCATTAGCAAGGCTTCTATGCGCAACAAATTAGAGTATGCAGCTCAACTAGGGGCAAATGAGCATATTCGAATTGTACGGGATAGAGGCGCTGTTCTAATATCGTTTTCACTACCGCAATACTTATGGGAGGCAGTGCCCATAAACTCAATAGGACATAGCCGCTTACTGAACCAAACGATAGGTTGGACTGTTAAGCGCAAGCCCATTAGAGTAAACTTCAAAAAGCCGCTAGAAACGCATGCCCTAATAGCAGGCTCAACTGGGTCAGGCAAAACGAATATGATGATGGTACTCGCCTATGGGCTATGCACCTATAACGAAACAAGCGATGTGAGAATAGTCATTATCGACATCGAAAAGAAAGGACAAGACTGGCATAAATTCAAGGATGCGGATCACTTGCTATCGCCTATAGCGACAACTTTAGAAGAGGCTAGAACTAGCCTAAGAATAGTGAATAGCGAATTAAACAAGAGAATATCGCAAAACTATAACGTCCCTGAAATATTCGTATTCGTTGATGAATTAGCTGAAATAATGGAAGATACTTTCAGCCAGAATATCATAGGCCGAATAGCACAAATGGGGCGCTCTTACGGGATACATCTAGCACTCGGTACTCAGAGAGTTGTAAAGCGCATCCTGAGCCATCCTAATCTGGAGAACAATGTAACGCTAAGGCTGTGCGGCAAAGTCAATTCGGCTAACGAGGCTTTCCTAGCTACCAAAGTAGCCCAAACAGGAGCAGACAAGCTCACAGGGGGTAGTGGAGAGTTCATCCTTAAGACTTCTCAGGAGCTAGTGCATATAGCTGCGCCTTTGGTGACTGAGACTGATCTAGCTACCTTGCCTAAAGGTCAATCGCCTGTTATAATTCCTGAAAGTCACAAGGCTAAGGCTCCTAGCGTCACCTATGACGCTTCAGCCATTGAACCGGAATTACTATCTCGGATACTGACTGCCAAGCAAGCACCTACTCGATCTGATTTTATACGACATTTCAGAGTAGGACAATCAAGGGCGCGGTATCTGTTGGCTTATCGCACAGAGTTTCTAAAAAAATTAAGGGAGCAAGGTTATGAAATTACGCCAATTGCTTAATGGCCCAAAGTGGTACCGCACTATGGTAGCTCTTTTAACTGGGATAGCAGCTATCGCTTTTATTGTAGGGGCTTGGGCATTTTTTTTAATAGGTTGGGAAGCTGTCTGGTTCGTGGCCGGTTTCGCTACAGCCGCATTTCTCTACACGTTATTCACTTTAGCTTTCTTTAGCGGCACTTACTTCGGCAAAAGCGATAGCGACCCTACTTCAGTAGCTCAAATAGTGTCTCGTATGGCTGACCGCGCACCTATAGGCCAGCCTTCTCAAATGTTTAGACCAAGCCTTTTACCAGAAGGCGACTATGAAGAGGAACACTACTCATGAAGCTAATACACGATCCACATTTCTTACAGTTTGCGTTTGACCAACTTACGCAACTACCGCAAGGTCTTTGCCCTTGCGGGCTCAAGCCCATGTTTAACGTGGAGATTACCTATAACCGGGATAGCTTGCAAGCCGCAATACTGGATGACAGCGATTTGGCTAAATTAGACTTGCCTATCGAATTAGAGGGGGCAAGGCTGGTTCAAGTGAGATGTGAAGCTTTATGCCATACTTGCAATAAAAGCGGTTTTATCTTGCAAGTCAATATGGTTGTAAGTCCGGCATGGGCTGAAGAACTAGACGCTGGCGCGTATCTAAACTAAGATAAAAAAAATGCAGGCTGACTGTTATGTCAATCTGCATTTTTTATCCTTAAGTAGTCTGTAGCACGGATGTTGTTTCCGACACGATCTCCCAATTGGCGTTTGTAGAAACCACCCCCGTGTCGTAGTTAATCTCTAATTCCCCGGTTGTTGTGTTTACAGTCACGGTAACATCGTAAGCAGCCACATCCTCACCTAAGATGGTGACAGTAGGCGTTCCCACGAAAGTTGTAGATGCCGCCCCCGTCAGTCTTTTGGCGCAGCCGGTTATTTCATAGAACGCACTACTATCCCCTGCTTCATAGCGGGCCAAGACAAACACCTTAAAGCCTATGGTTTCTAGGTCGCTAAGGGTATACACTACAGCGGTGCCAGATTCGGCGTTAGCGACTGAGACGGTTGTGGCCTTAGCCAGCAAGTACTGATTTCCGGCATCATCGAAGAAATAAGCCTTTTTGTCTGTTTGAACCTGAAGTTGCCCTACCCCTGCGATAGCTGTAGGGTCTGATGCCTGCTCTTGAAGTGGCAAGCCTATTATGCCTGTACTTTTTTGTATAGCTACCATAATTTTTCCATTTCCGGCGTGTAAATTGGGTATTGGGTATAAATAGTCAATTGACCCAGTAACGTGGCTGTCGTGACCATTTTCTGGGGGATCCTAAGAAGTCCTTCTAGTAATCAACAAAGTATATGAGGCCGACCAAGTAACTATGTCGGATGAACCAGAACTCAACATCTGAAGTATTAGAACGCCAGCGGTAAGTTCCCTGCTCATGTATGCGTCCCAGGAAGCGATGTCTTCACCTATGATGGTCTTGCTTACAGCACCTACCCATCGCAAAGAGCCTGGGCCTACATCTCTGGCTACAGCACCGACAAAAGTATACATCGCAGACCCACCACCCGATGCTTGTCTAGCGGTTAATTTAACGTTAAAGCCTACGGTATCCCCGTCGGCCAAACCGTAAATGTAGAAAAATGGGCCTGATGCTGTAGCTTCTTTTACCCTCACAAGCGCAAGCCTGTAATCCCCACCGTCTACATCTTCCATGCGGAGTGCCATGTCGGTGTCTCTGACCCATAGCATCGAAGTAGTGGATACAGGGCGAACAGGTGCTGCCGCTTGAGCTAGGATAGGTATTGTCTGGATATAACCCTGCTTGTCTATTCTACTCATAGAACTGTACCATTAAAATCTCTCCATTAGCGTCAACCAGTATTTCGCCATCGGTATCTGTGAGGATAGCCGTCCTTACCCAAAAATTCGTAGGATCGTAGGATAGCAGGTCTCCGGCTTGCGGATTAGTTATCCCGTTGGGTAAGCCGCCTCCATGTGACCCTGATAACATATCCCGAATGTCTACAATATCATTCTTATCACTAATAGCCGTCTGATTGTATAACCTAACCAAGGCACTAGGGATAGCGTTAACTGGCATAGCTGGCATAGGGATGTCTCTGTCAGCCATAGGCGTTTGATCGCCTGTGATAACAGCTACATTGTTGGTCGTACAATCTAGCACTATCAACACGTAGCGGATAAAACCGGGATCGGGCTGGTAAAGGGCTAGGTCTAAATCGTTGCTATCTAACCTTCCAGTAAAGAACACCGAATTGCTGTTATAGATATAGCGATGAGTGTTGATTTCTACTCGATTAGCGGTAGTAGCGGTAGTTCGCAGTGTGGCTATAGCCCGACGATAGACGATTAAAGGATCGGAACCGATATAGGTGTCTCTGATTACATGGTCGTTAGCATGCGGCTTCAAGCCCCCTTCTTCCGCGCCCGGGTAGCCTTCCATTACATCAGCGGTTTCATGATCGATTTTCCAGATAACCCAGCGTAAGGGCGGTTTAGATGATCGCCTTAAAACAACGGGCATGCCAGGAAGCACGTTTGACCCCTCATTGTACACCCACCACACGCCACCAGACGAAATTTTAACCCATACGTAATTGGGCTTGTTTTCAACCAGATGCGATAGGTCGCCTGCGCTATCCTCGACTTGTATGACGATGCCCTTCTCATGGTCGAGGTCGGGCATAAAAGCTTTTTCTCGTTCACCCTCTATTTCGACCAGATCGATGATTTCTATATCGGTCATATCAACCTCAACGTGTGTATCCCTTTGCCTGTGTCAGTCACGGCTCTTCCAGAACCTACATCCACTTCGGTAGCGTCTCCGAAGTTACCATCGCTTGTACCTCGCTTGACTATGCGGACACTAGTAATTTCATCGGCCCGATTGCCGGCTGCCGCATATACGTAGTTTTCATCTGCGCTTGCCACCAACCCTTTTCGATTGACTAAGTCGAAAAATGGCAAAGTACCTACAGATGTAAGCGGCAAGCCTTCGGAGAAAAAAAAGCTATTAGGTGTCGTAATTGGCGGATCTGGTTCAGATACCGCAGTATACACAAAATCGTGAAAACCTGCCCCATTGCCAGGGTCGGGCCAAGCGTAAGTAAAGTCGTAAGGAAAGTAAGAATTACGTCTACCTTCCCAACCGTACCCATTAGGGTCGGTAGGGGAGCCGAATACGTAATTATTCACACCTCCCTGAAATTCATGTCTGATGCCTATGAATAGGTCTGCTTCTGCTCCGTTAGTTCCGACAACCTCTATCGAAGTAGGTAAAGTCTCTTCAATAAAGGTATCGGTAGGCGCACTAACCCTTTTGGTTCCGGCATGTAGCAGGTCGGTAGGCTGATGCGTTCCTCCATTAGCGTCATACAGAGCTATCCATAAGCCGGTAGTCTGTTGTGACCCGGTTCTTATTCTATAACCGGTAACAGTCACGGTTCTGGCAGGTAAGAACACGGGATAGTAGAATACTTGATCTTCAAAACTGCCTAAATTAAAATTGTTGTTATAGTCGGTATGCGGTGAACTCTCTATCCAACCCATATTATACCCTCTTTACGGCCCAATAGCGTCTTTTGCCATTGGGCCTTAATAATCCAACCGTAAAAGCCATACACTCAGTCCAACCTGTTTGTATTGACGTCCAATTGGCTCCTGCACCTGCATCCGTTGTAGCTACTATTTGGTAATCCCCCGAACCTCCAGGGAACTCAGCAGTGCTGATCAAGCCAGCGAAGTGTATCAATTCTGGATCGTCAGGCACGGTAACCGGGAAAACACTACCCTGTTGGCCTATGTCCAGATACCGAACAAAAGTTAGCGTTTCAGCGTCTAGCACCACGGCTTTACAGTCGAAATACCCTTGAGAAGGAACGTTATCCCTCTGGAAAGTGACGATGATGTAGTTCTGATTTACAGCTATGTTATCAGCGTGTAAACTCTCAAAAGGGCCTTCTGAAGCTACCCATAGGTCTACCCATTGATGCGTAGCTCCATCGTCTGTTGTCACCCATAAATAAGAGCGCCACAAGTTGGTATCCTTTTCCCAACGTCCCAAAGCGTAAACCCTGTCTTGTCTCCATAAGTCGGTCTCAATATCAACAAAGTCTATATCGGTACCGGCTGGCGGTGCTTCATCGGTTCCCCAACTATTAGGCGGGTCCGAAGTATCCATGACATCTATGGTCGCAGTTTCAGGATCGATACCGTCAAAGCGTCTTATAACCCCGGCTTCTCCGATCTCCCACACTATTGCGTCTAATATATCATCGCTTTCCTTTTTGAACGGCCACCAATGGTCTACAGCCCCACCGGTATTGTCGATATCGTTAACAAGGGTCGTCCAAGTGGAACCGTTTGATGTAAACGTAATGCTTTCCCAAGCCATTAAAGTTTGCGGCGATACAATCAAATCTGGTTCCACTTCGGGTGGAATTGCGTTTATGGGATAGCCAGGAATGGGTACTGTTATACCGGGTGGGCCAATAGCCTCCCCTTCAAAATGAGCGGTGGTTTTTATGCTACCATTTTGTACTGAAATGTCTACTCCCCGCAAAAGGAAGCGCACATCGGCTAAGTCTGCCCTTCCTTCCAAAGTGTCGCTGTCTGCATTGATGCGCCACCATCGACTTTGGTTATCTATGTCTAACCAGCCAGCCCAATTACCTGCAAATGTTAGCGATACTCTAGGGTATTCGTTATTGTCTATAGCTATAGCTCTACCTGAAATGATATTCGCATGGTTTTGATCTTGAAAGATCAATCTTTCAAGCAGTCGCTTAGATGACCCTCGATAGTGGGGAATTTCGCCAGGAGCCTCAGATATGTAAGGCGTTGACTTGCGAGTAGAGAAGCTATAGGAAGCTCCGGCTGCTCTCACATAGGCAGTTTTAGTCTCTTTTATTCTGACTATTGAAAGCTTTTCAACCATATCGTCTAGCTCTACAGTGTGATGGTCGGGTAAAGCATCTCGTTCATCGTCAGTCATATACTGAGCGTTAAACACATAACGGAGTATGCCTCTTTTGTTACAAGCTAGGCTGGCAAATTCCCCGTATCGCTCAGTAAATGTGAGCTGTTCCCATAGCTGCCCCTCGGCCATATCGTCTATAGCCTGAACGGGCAAAGTGCTACTATTCAGCCCCTCTACATCGACAGTTTCAAGCGCGGTAGAATGGAACTTTAACGCATGCCAGACAGCTCTGGAAGCGGTTAGGTCTTTTAGCTGCCACCAAGTATTCGGTGCCTGCGCATCTTGAATAGCTACAGCGAACATGGGTATCCTCCCCATGACAGCTACAGGTGAAAGAATTGTCCTACTTGCCGACATTTTCCCTGTTTTGCGCTTAACTATTTTCTCATCGTCCAGATACCCCACGAACAGGATGTTCGAGTTTTCCTCTGATACGATTGTTTTCACCCCGTTAAAGCTGGTTTCAGCCCATATCACGAAAAGAGCGCCAGGAGCAGCGTCACTAGGGATTTCTCCATTGATGCTGACTTCCCAATCCTTACCCTTCCAATCCCCTCGAAGCGATGTTATCTCAAATTCAGTAAACGGATAATGCTCGCTATTAGGTGCTCTTTCATGTACGAAATACATTCTTCGTGTCACTTGCGTTTTTCCAAAATTGTCGGTGACTGTGAGCTTAACCCAATACTGTCCGGCCTGAGTAAAAGAAATATACCCTACTCCTGTTGAAGCGGATACATTCACAGTCACCCCATCGCTAGGGAAAGTTTCGGTGGTATAAGAAATTATGCTGGCCCCGTCTACCATGCCATACGAATTGCTGTAATCGACATTAAAGACGCATGAGCCACCCTCTAGGAACCCTGTTTTATGGCCGTCCATGATAGCCACGGGATCTCGTTGGGAGTTCTGATCAGTGTAGAGAACGTCTTTATCCTTAAAAAACACGCCGCTTTGCTCGCTGATATAGGGCTTAATGCCATGCATCTCGTAGGCGTGAATTATAGTCACGTGAGTGACCTTAGTCCAATCCACGGTATTTTCAGGGAAGGTTAGCGTGCCCCAAATTCCTACTCCTGTGAAGCTCTTCAGCCTTAGTCTGCCTCTGTCATCGTTGAAGGCGGAAGTCCCAAGCAGGACGGTTACGCCGCTTTGCACGTTGGAAAAATCAGACGGCACCCCTCTGTGATAGGCAATCGTTCTATCCCCAAATTGTGGCGAAAAAAGCACGTGGTTCACTTCTGCTCGCATCAGCACTTCTGATTTTAGGTAAGAAGCGTAAATTTGAGCCGATTGGTTTGGGCCGTTTAAGTTAGCCAGAGCGTCTGCGGGTATTGTCATGGCGTGATCACCGTAGCGTTAGCTGCGAGTTTAGCGGTTCCTTTAGATACTGTTGGGCCGTACACAATAGCGGAAGTGATCACCTCAACCTTAGCAGACCCTATAGCCTTGGGCCCGGTCAATCTAGCTACATTGCCGAAGATAGCAGGGTCGCTTATCACTTCTACAGCGTTTAAGAATAGCTCGGTTTGCGGAAAGTGGGGAAAACGCTGTATACCAGAATTTTCCTCCGGTTCGGGTATCCAAGGGATGCCTTTTATGTCTATCCATTGCGGTTCACCCCCTGACCCGTTCAATTTGTCGATAGTCAGGTATAAGTACCCGTCACCTTGAGGCTCTTCAGGTGCTAAGTCTGTATCTTCTGCTAGTGCCAACCGGACATACCATTTAATCGTGAATAATTGCTCTCGGCTCAAGTTGTCCCATCTGATCCTTACAGTAGAAAACCCTTGCCTTACCTGCCGACCAGTTAAGGCGGTAGATAGCTCAGAATATTCACGAAAGATTACCTGCTTTGGAGGCGGTATTTTATGAGCGAACCAATAGCCAAACCTAAGTCTCAGATATTGGACGGCTATCCTCAGTTTTGAATAGCGGTTAGCTAAATTCATCTGCTTTTACCCCTTATTTGCGCAAACAAGCCGAAGAACAATTCCTTTATCTGCTCGATTTGCTCTCCTGTCAGGTCGCCAGGTGTCAGCATACCTAAATTTATGCTATTTTCCATGTAGTCGTTCCTTACCGATGCACTATTATTGGTAATAGGCGCGGGCATAGTTTGCGGCGGTGCAACTGCTGAAGCCGCAGTGGAATAATCGGTAGGAATATTGCCCATTGCCTCAGCCATCGTTTCCAATGGGCTCCCATTAGGTACTATTGTACCAGGTCTAGGCAGAATGAGCAACTCCGGCCCTTTTTCACCTACTTTGATCAGCTCATTAGCAGGAGCCTTTCCGCCTTTAGCAAAACTTCTCATAGGGCCGGTCAAGTTAGTCAGCGGAGACCCCGAAGAGCGCCTTGACTGTGTAGTGCCTGTAGAAGGTCTATCCATTAGCCTAATATAATCACCGCTGATAGTCGCCATTTCAGCCTTATGAGCTTTTATACGCTTTTCAGCGTATTGGGCGGCTATCTCATTTTTAGACTTCTCATGTGATTCGACAAGTGCTAATTGATCAGCGAACTTTTCCTTCATAGCCTCAGTTTTGCGTTGTTCCCAGGTCTCCATATCCTCGTATTGGCGCTGTAGCCAAAGCTCTCTGTCCTCGGCTTTTCTTTGCTCGGCTTTTGACAGTTTAGCTTGTTCCTCTACTCGCTTGGCTTCGTTAGCCTGCAATTCAGCCTGTAATTGAGCTTGTAAGGCTGCCATTTTTTCGGCATTAGCCTGGTTCAGTAAAGAAAGCTCTTCAGCATGCTCTTGTTCTAGCTCTGCTTTTCTCTCAGATGACCCGTCGGTAGCGTCCCGAAGCTCTCTGTCGCGGTTTTCTTTAGCCTCTTCTACTTGCCGGTCAGCCTGTCTTGCCAAGCGCAAAATGGCGATAGCATCTCGGCCTCTGGCTGCTTCTTCTCTATCTCGTTCGAAGTCAGCTTCAATTTGCTTAATATCGTCGTGATAATCTCTGGTTATGCGCTTGCGCTCATTGGCTAAGTCCATATCGGCTTTCTTCATGTCAGCGGCTTTTTGTCTTACTAGTTCAGCCTGCTCTTTAGACATGTTTGCCGACAACTTGTTAATCGCCTCTTGGTTTTTAGAGTGAATTGCCTCCACCCGCTTTAGGTGCTTATCCTCTAGGTCTTCACGTTTGCGGGCAAAAGCCAATTCAGCGTCTAACTTTTTGCGAATGAGCTTGGTAGCCAAATCTTCTTCTTTTGTAGCTCGGTCTTTACTTAACTTCTCCTCAGCCTCGCTTACCTCTTGGAGTGCTGCCTCGTATTCCATGAGAGCTTTTTCGGCGTCTGCCGCAGCCTGCTGTTGCATCATAAGGCTGTCAGAGAAGTCTAAGTTCTTTTCGGTAGTGTCGTTGAGTGCAGCCTCGTACTCCTCCATTTGTTCTTGTTGGGCCTTAAGCCTAGCATCGGCTTCCTCCATGGCTTGTGCAGACTCAAGTAAGGAACGCTTAAACTCTTCAGCCGGGTCCTTGTATTCCACCTCGTCTTGTGCTATTCCCAGGGCTTCAGTCAGCCCCAATTGCTGTGATAAAGCCTTGATCACATTCGTTTTAGCCGCAGTAAAGGCTTCGTCTGCCGCTTTACCGATGGCTAGGACTTGAGATAGAGTGCGCACCGCATCATTTAGCTTGTTGATTATTACGGTGACGGCATCAACTACATCCATCGTAGTCCCCATATTACCTTGTAAGCCGAATAGCACTTCTATTACGATTTTGCCGTTTTCAATCAGCATGTGAAGGGCGTCTAGCAATTCGAGAACACTCTCAGAGTTAATGCTAGATAAAAACCGATCTAGGTTGGTTCCGATAAAATTTACAACGGCAGTAACAACCTGGCCTAAAGCCTTGGCTATCAAGGTAAACTCTTCTCTGTTTTCCTCGATGGTAGCGTTGATGCTTGTTACTTGCTCTTTCATTTCTTCGAATATAGGTTCGCCTAGTGCCAATTTAAGCTCAGCAACAGAAGCCTTCATCATCGACATTTGCGTACCATAGGAATCGGAGAAAGTCTCTAAGTCGTTGATACCCCGTTTAGTAAAGACCCTATTTAATTCTTCAATGATAGCACCGACTTGCCCCAATTCAGCGGTGGTATCCTTAATTCTTTGAACAGACTCTTTAGGTAGGTCTAGCCTATCCCTCATAGAGACGAAATCCCCTGATACAGCCTCGTTGAAGCTAAAGATCAGCTCGTCAAGGGCCAAGCCAGTATCCTTAGAGCCTACGGCTGCCAAGCGAAGCATTTCGTTAAATTCTTCCATGCCTCTGGTATCAGGTAAAATTGCTTTAGCAAATCTAGCAGTGTCCTGAAATGAAACCCCTAGTTTGGCAGATTCGGCGCGCATATTGGCCAGGAAGCCTTCAGCAAGCTCTTGGTCGCCAAACATATTCTCAAATACAATTCGGTTTTGTTCCATTTCAGCATTTAAGCCGACAGCCTCTTTGGAGATGTCGGCTAAAGCGTTCACTGCTTTACTAGCGGCAGAAATGAAAGCTGCTCCTAAAGCAACAACGGCAAGATTGCTAGTTTTCAACACGCTGGTTAGTCCGTTGACTTCACCACCGGCTTGCTTAAATTTTCCCTCGGCTGTCTTTGCTACATTTTTAACTTCATCCCTGATTTCATGTAGCGCAGCGAGTACCTTATCATTAGTAAGAGTAGCGTCGTACTCAAACCTCTTGCTGTTGCTCGTTGCCATTATGGTCTGCCTCTAAAGTTTGCAGAACTTCGTTAGCTTGCTGCTGAATAGAGATCGCAGTAGCCAGCATTTCGTTTAACTCATCAATCGTTAAATCAGGTTGGTCTTGTAACATCGAAATGAAGCCTTCAATGCGATCAAGCTGGTTGGCCCCCTCAACCCTTAATTGCGCCAATTTTAAGAAATCGTTAGTAATACTAAGTAATTGATTAAACGCAATCATCCTGGTATAAGCGGCCAGCCAGGACATACCTACAGTGCTGAAATGGATACCCTTGGCTAATTCGCTTTCCCGTAGTCTTAGCAGGATAGGTGCTACACAATTAAAACTCTCTATGGGGAACTCACCCTCTATATGCTTCATCTATTGCCTTTTCAACCAGTCTCACATGGTCTTCGATAATGCGGTCATCATCTCGCCTAGCTCGGTAGCCTGGGTGGTTTACCGAGCCTCTTACAAACACGGTGTCCCCTCTGACTTCAAACACGAGAGGATCGCCTGAAATGGTATGCGGCTTAACGCCTGTCTTAAATACTCTTTCCCAATTCTGTACAGCTCTATCGGAGCCGTCTATTCTAATCGTGAATTGCATTTGCTTAGGCGTCATTCTATAGGTAACTTTGACTGAAGGCTGATCACCCCATTGCCTAGTTAAAGCTTCTAATCGCCTTTTAGTTTTTCGGCTTTGGGCCATGAGCTTAGAGCGCATGTCCTTGGTCAAAGCCTTTATTTCGGTCTTTGGGTCGGGCATAGGCTCTTTTACTCTAAAAGTGAACGCCATTTTTCTTCCATTTCCGAGGCTTCCTGGGATTGAATGGGTAAACAGTCAAATATCAATCAGAAACGGCTGTCCGGGCAATTTACGTAGGGTTCGTGGGCAATTCTGGATTTTGGCAATGGGCAAATTATTTGACCAGCCCCCTACCACCCTTTCTTTTAGCCTCTTCAGCGGCCCGGTGGTTCTCTAGGCTATCCCGCCATTGATCAATCTTAATCGTAACAATCATCCTTGCTCTTTGTGGTATGCTCAGTTTGAAGTAATCGTCTTCGGGCAAGCTATATTTTAGCATAGCCTCTTGCTCCCATAATCGCAAAGCCACATACTCAGTAGCCCCCTTGGGGAGCTTGTCCATAGCAGCCAGTAACGGCTTCCCGTCAAAAGTAGCGTGGAAAGTGTAAGCGGAGGGCGTCCGCTATATCCTCCCTTCGCAATGGCTTAACCAAAGCGTGCGCTATTACCGCAGCCCAATCCTCTTCGGTTACGATCCGAGGTCTCAGGTCCTCTGGTACTGCATCCCTCCAAATGGTCTGAAATACAGCGGTAATTTTCTCTCGTAGTAACTCTAACCCTTCTTTCTCATGAGCTACTGCCGCTTGATAAGTCAAATACTCTTTCCAAGCCCACCACTCGGCCGAATTTTCCACTACGTCGTCTAAAGGCGTTTCAGGTTTTTCGGGTGGTTCAGTCACAGCAGCTAAGTCATATTCTATTTTGTAAACCTCACCGTTAGCCATCTTGACTTCGTACACGTAAGGTCCGGGAAGGTCTGGACCTATACCGTCTAAATGGTATAGGCCCAAGACCTTGACCTTAGCTGATAAGCCGTCAGACGGCAAAAGGAACTCAGCTATGTTAGTCATGCTACAGGGTCGATGGTTGATACTTATGAATGACGCCGGCTCCAGCGGAAATATCGCCAACCAGAAAGCCTTTATTGTCGTCTGTCGAAGAGAAAGCAGCGTCATTGTAGCCGGTATTTACTTGAGTAGGCACTTGCTCGAAGGTAGTGCCCCCGTCGATGCTGATGTAAACAGCCCCGGTTCCAGCGGCAGTATCATCGATCACCACGCGAATGACTTGAGCGTCACCACCATTCCGTACGGCACCTAGAGCTACTTGTTTGACCACCTTGTTGGTACCGAAGTCTCGCAAAGCCTCCCAACCAGCCACCGAAGAAGCTTGGTCAGTGCTACGATAGATGATAGCTCCAATGCCGGCGTACACCGCACCGTTTTCAGCCTCAGTAATACACTGGACTGAGCCGGCAGTAGGTGCAGACTTGACCTCAAAAGTAGTCGAGTTATTTTTTGCGAGCAAGATAAGGCCGTTTTCCCCCACTACCCAAATACGTTTGTTAGCACCGGCGATAATGCGGTTGATAGCATCTGTACCGGCGAAAACAGCGGCATCGGGGAAGGACTCACCAAAGTCGGTGCTGAGATAAATGTCACCCGCAACACCTGCCAGGAGCATCGTGGGCGTAATCCACCCTAAAGCCTGCACGGTATCCCCATTAACTGACTGAGTAATATCTACCGTTGTCCAAGTAGCGGCTGATAATGTCGGTACAGTCGCCTGAGCGTAAGCGATTTCAGCCTTGGCAGCGCCGTCGGTAGTGTCTCGCCCGACAATAGTGCGGATTTCATCAGCGGTAACGAAAGCGGCGGCGACTGGGCCTATATCCTCGTCTGCGGCAAATGGGTCGTTGGTGAAGGCTTCGAACAACCCACCTCCGTTGATGCTTAAGAGGACGTTAGCGATACCTAATGTTACTGCGTTGGTAGTAGCTACGATCACAGTATCCGCCCCGGCATAACCGATGGTCTCTGATAAAGCGATGTCTGAAACAAGAGCTACCCGATTGATTTGCTGTGTCTCGTTGGATGCGAGTACCCCAAGCTCAGGGCGAATGATCACAGAGGCGTACAAAG
>JAOUJT010000128.1 GCA_029883105.1 Gammaproteobacteria bacterium | reverse complement strand
AGGCGACCTGACCCAGCGTCTGCCTGTGGTTGGGAAGGATGAGGTTGCTCAACTGGCCGACTCCTTCAACCGCTTTGCTGCCAAGGTACAGAACATGGTCGGTATGGTTGCCGGTTCCACCAGTCAGATAGCCACCGCCGCCGAGCAGATGTCGGCGATTACCTCGCAATCCGATCAACTGATGCAGCGTCAAAAGAGTGAAACCGACATGGTGGTCACCGCCATAAATGAAATGGCCGTCACCATCCGTGAGGTTGCACAAAATGCCGAGAGTGCTGCGGCCTCCGCCGTGCAAGCCGATGAGCAATCCCGTAATGGGCAAATGGTGGTTATGAGCACGATGGAATCCATTAACAGCCTTGCTACCGAAGTGGAACACGCCAGTGGCGTGATCCAGAAGCTGGAAAAGGATAGCCAGAGCATTGGCTCTGTACTGGATGTGATCAAGGATGTCGCCGATCAAACCAATCTGTTGGCCCTGAACGCAGCCATCGAGGCAGCCCGAGCCGGTGAACAGGGTCGCGGGTTCGCCGTGGTGGCCGATGAGGTTCGCACCCTCGCCAGCCGAACCCAGGAGTCTACCGAAGAGATCAGCAAGATCATTCAGGGATTCCAGACTGCCGCTCGTGAAGCTGTAACGGTTATGCAGGATGGTCGTAACAAGGCCGAGTCCAGTGTCGAGCAAGCGGCCCAGGCAGGTGAATCGCTGAATGCTATTACCGAAGCGGTCACCAGTATCAATGATATGAATCAGCAGATCGCCACTGCATCCGAAGAACAGAGCGTGGTGGCTGAAGAGGTTAATCGTAATATCGTTAGTATTAATTCAGTCGCTGAAGAGGCCACCGAGGGTTCTCGCCAATCTGCCCACAGCAGTGCCGAACTGGCCAGGCTAGCCAGTGATCTGCAAAGTCAGGTAAACCTGTTTAAGTACTAGGCAATCATTCTGTCGAATGAAAAAGGCCGGACAGTGTCCGGCCTTTTCTTTTTACTTATACTAAGACCAATTCACGTATAACACTGGTAGCATAACTACCGGAAACTAATTCAAATTGCAGACACAGATCCTGCTGTTCAGACCACTGCCAACTAAAATTCGATACCTGTAAACGCAAGGCTCGCCGATCCTGTTTTAAGCCTGCCAGTTCCAGAGGTGCTAACCAATCAGCAAAACGATTACACACCATCGCTTCCCGTATACGCGCTTCATCCAGACTGGGCAACTCTCCCCTCCCCCACATTGGTCCTGATGGATGAATATCCCAGTCCCTTAAGCGTTGGCTAATCGTTGCATCGTCTGTTGTCACGATAAAATAGCTGGAACTGCCAGCGAGCATCACTGCTTCACCCGTGAGGATTTGGCTCCAGCTGCCATCGGCAACACGTTGAGATAGTAGCTGATTAAAGATCAGCGAACGCGCTGCAGAGAGGTAGATACCACGGCGGTTTCGATCCTTTACCTTTTTTTCTCCTTGTAACATCATCCAGGCCTGCAGAAGATTATCCCCGCTGTGGCCAAAGCGTTGTGGACCAAAGTAATTAGGTACACCATATTTCTGGATCTTTAGTAATCGTTGCTCCAGCTCGTCCCTGTCCCCTTGCAGATCTTTTATCACAATCTCAAATCGATTACCCTTAAGGCTGCCCCGACGTAATTTCTTATTATGAGAAAATGAAGCCAGAATCTGGTACTCAGAACAATTAAAATCGGACCAGTCCGGCTCCGTCTTACCCGCCAGATCGATACTAAACCACTGCGTGGTGATGGCATTACGATCCTTTAAACCCGCATAACTAACATCGCGCAATTTTATATCAACATATCGCGCCAGTTGCTTAGCCACCCATTCGGTATTGGTGTTTGATTTTTGAATCTGCAACATACGATGCTGACCGTCACCGCTGGGTTCAAAACCTAACACTTCATCAACACGAAAATCTTTCGCCTCTTGTTTTAATATCCCGCTGGCTGTAGGCCTACCATAGGCATAATCAAAAGTGAGTAGTTCTGAGATATCACAGGCTTGCATCAGAGGGATTTTTCTATCAATGCAACGGCATGTACAGCGATTCCTTCGCCGCGCCCGGTAAATCCTAATTTCTCAGTAGTGGTCGCCTTAATATTTATCCGATCCAACTCAAGACCCAGATCCTTGGCAAGGTTCTCTTGCATGGAATTTATGTGCGGCGACATCTTGGGTTGCTGGGCAATAATGGTTGCATCCACATTACCAATACTGAAACCATTTTTACTTAACAGACTTACCACGTGGCGCAATAATTCACGACTATCGATACCCTTAAATTGAGGATCTGTGTCTGGAAAATGTTGTCCTATGTCACCTAGTGCTGCAGCGCCCAGTAAGGCATCACACAATGCATGCAATAACACATCACCATCTGAGTGTGCGGCAAAGGCCTTATCGAAGGGGATTCTTACACCGCCTAATACCAACCCATCACCAGTTGTAAAGGTATGGACATCATAACCGTGACCTATACGGATGTTCATATTTTCTCTCTCAGTAAATACTGAACTCAATGATAGCAGTTCAAAAAAAAGCAGGCATAGCATGAAACAATCCGACGATAAAAAATAAAACTAAAAAAACGATTGTTTACATCTTTTCGTAACGATCATATAGTCTATTCAGGAGTCATAACACTCTTATAAGGAGTCTGTAATGAATTTAAAGTTATCCCTAAACTCACTGCTCTGCAGCGGAATGGTACTATTTTTCTTTATGCCATGGTTACAGATGGCTGGCGGGCTAATCAACTATACGGGATATGAAATTCCATATACCGGCAAAACGCTTGCCCTTATTTTCTCTTCCGAAACATATATGGGAGAAACCCGGTGGACTGCCTATCTGGCCTACCTTCTTTATCTTCTGCCCACCCTGGCAGTTTATAACGTAGTAAGAGATCTACAAAAACAAAAAGAACTATTTGTTTCCATCATTTTAGTCCCAGCCATACCCATTCTTATCTTTACCGCCCTGTTGATTAAAATGGGCGTGGGTGCCTTTGATCACTACGATATAGGGCTATATCTCTCTGTATTGATCGGATTGCTCATAGTATTAAATATGTTTGGCTTACTCGGCATATCTAAACGCAGATAATGAACTCTTATTTGCAAGACAGATAATATTCGGCCAGAGCCAGATCATCAGGACGAGTTACCTTGATATTGCTGCGACTGCCTTCAACCAATTTAGGTTGCTTACCCATATATTCAATCGCAGAGGCTTCATCCGTCACAGTAAACCCATCAGCCAAAGCCTTCTGCAAGGCAGAACGTAATATCCCCAGCCGGAACATCTGCGGGGTCAAAGCATGCCAAAGACCCTGCCTGTCTACCGTGTGATCAATGCGTGCAGTGCCGTTATCTCGTTTCATGGTATCTTGAACCGGCACGGCCAGAATACCACCTACCTCATCTTCCTCGACATCACTAATCAACTTATCCAGATCGACACGAGTTAAACAGGGACGCGCAGCATCATGCACCAACACCCAATCATCTTCATGGGCATACTGCGCTACCACCTCCAAACTATTAAGTACCGAATGACAACGTTCTTCACCACCTTCTGCTCTATGTAATGGGGCATCACTGTGTAGATCCAGTTCAAGCCAATATGAATCCGTTGCCGATAAGGATACCACTATTCCCGCAATCTCAGGATGGTGACTGAAGCAGGCAATCGTATGCTCGATAACACTCTTATCACACAGCGTCAGATACTGTTTAGGGCGATCTGCCTGCATCCGTTTGCCTACCCCTGCGGCAGGAATAACTACCCAGTATTTATTCGCCATAAATCCCACACATAAAAGTAGAGGCGCTAATGCGCCCCTTATTAAATCTTGTTAAAAACCTGACGGCTTATAGCCAAATAACTACTTATCATCGATGACCTGATAAAAGGTTTCGCCTTTTTTAATCAGTCCCAACTCACTGCGAGCGCGCTCTTCTATTGCCTGTAGCCCTTGTTTAAGATCTTTTACTTCTGCCTGAAGGGCTGCGTTACGCTCTTTCAATTGGGAATTATCCGCATTCTGTTCGGCTATCTGCTGTTGCAGCTTCCATATCTCTAGCAAACTACTGTCACTGAACCAAAGCCGGAACTGGAGCAGCAACAATAACAGGATGAGAAAACTCAACAACCATTTCATAATAGTTTACGTGGCATCCTTGCCCTATTGCCTACGAATATTATCCCTACTTCAGATTGTAAAATGCGCTCTTACCTGGGTAGATGGCCTTGGTACCCAGCTCCTCTTCGATACGCAGTAACTGATTGTACTTGGCTATACGGTCAGAACGAGACATGGAGCCGGTCTTGATCTGGCCGGCATTGGTGGCCACAGCCAGGTCCGCGATGGTGGTGTCTTCGGTCTCACCGGAGCGATGAGAGATCACCGCCGTATAACCGGCCTTTTTCGCCATCTCGATAGCTTCCAGGGTCTCGGTCAGAGTACCGATCTGGTTTACCTTGATAAGAATAGAGTTGCCGATACCCTTGTCGATACCTTCCTTAAGGATCTTGGTATTGGTAACAAACAGATCATCACCTACCAGCTGTACCTTCTTGCCCAGCTTCTCGGTCAGATACTTCCATCCAGCCCAGTCGTTTTCATCCAGGCCATCTTCGATAGAGATGATAGGATACTTGTCACACCAATCAGCCAGTATGTCTGCAAACTCTTCAGCGCTTAGCGACTTGCCTTCCGATTCCAACTCATACTTGCCATTCTTGTAGAATTCGGAGCTGGCAGCATCGATGGCGATCATGATGTCTTCACCGGCTTTGTAACCGGCATTTGCGATGGCTTCAAGGATGACGGTGATGGCCTCTTCATTGGAGGAGAGATCCGGGGCAAAGCCACCTTCATCACCCACTGCGGTATTCATACCACGATCACCGAGAACCTTCTTCAGGGCATGGAACACTTCGGTACCGTAGCGAATCGCCTCGGATAGAGACGGCGCACCAACGGGCATAATCATGAATTCCTGCAGGTCAACACTGTTATCCGCATGCGAACCACCATTGATGATGTTCATCATCGGTACCGGCATGGTTACAGCTTCGTCACCACCCAGGTACTTGAACAGGGAAACACCCTTGGCCTTGGCTGCTGTGTGTGCTGCTGCCAGAGAAACCGCCAGCAAGGCATTGGCACCCAACTTGGACTTGGTTTCGGTACCATCCAGATCCAGCATGATCCTGTCGATACCGGCCTGATCAGAGACATCGTGGCCGATCAGGGCTGCCTTGATCTCGTTATTTACAAAGCCTACCGCCTTGGTAACGCCTTTGCCGCCGAAACGTTTGGGATCTTCATCACGCAATTCGATGGCTTCACGCTCGCCGGTAGAGGCGCCGGAAGGTACGGCGGCACGACCCATTACGCCAGATGCCAAAATAATATCTGCCTCAAGCGTGGGGTTACCACGGGAGTCGATAATTTGACGAGCCTTGATGTCTACAATTTCCAGATTTTTATCAGTCATTTCCTATCTCAAATCTCTTTTTGTTAATCTTTGATACTTACAAGAATTTAATACTTACAGTGCGTCTTCGAGAAAACGCGTTGCTTTAACCGTCTCATCTAGCAGCTTCAGGGTAACCAATAGCTCCTCCATAAGATGTAAGGGCCACATGTTGGGTCCATCGCTCAGCGCCTTGGCAGGATCGGGATGGGTCTCCATGAAGATGCCGGAGATACCCGCGGCGACCGCAGCACGAGCCAGCACCGGAACAAACTCACGCTGACCTCCCGACTTGGTGCCCTGTCCACCCGGCTGTTGCACGGAGTGAGTAGCATCAAACACCACGGGGCAGTTGGTCTCACGCATGATGGCCAGGCCACGCATGTCTGAGATCAGGGTGTTGTACCCGAACGATGCACCACGTTCGCAAACCATGAGCTGCTCATTACCCACCTCACGCATCTTGTCGACCACGTTCTTCATGTCCCAAGGGGCCTGAAACTGTCCCTTCTTCACGTTTACAGGTATACCCTGGCGGGCAACACTCTGCATGAAGTTGGTTTGGCGTACCAGGAACGCCGGTGTCTGCATCACATCCACCACCGCGGCCACTTCATTCAAGGGCGTGTCTTCGTGTACGTCGGTCAATACCGGTACGCCGATCTGCTGTTTCACCTTTTCCAGGATCTTCAGGCCCGCTTCCACACCAGGACCACGGAAGCTCTGACTGGAGGTACGGTTGGCCTTATCGAAGGAGGCCTTGAAAATGTAGTTCATACCCAGCTTGTCGGTCAGCTCTTTCATCTGCCCGGCAATATCCAGTACCAACTGTTCACTTTCGATGACGCAGGGACCAGCGATCAGGAACAAAGGCTGATCCGGTCCGACGTTAAAATTACTTAATTTCATGCACTCACCGTCTTGGTTTTGGCAGTATCAAGGTGTTCACGTGCAGCATTGATAAAGCCGGTGAACAATGGATGGCCGTCGCGAGGCGTAGAGGTAAACTCAGGGTGGAACTGACAGGCCACAAACCAGGGATGTTCCGGTATCTCTACCACCTCAACCAGATTGCCGTCGATGGAGTGGCCGGTAAAGGCCATACCGGCCTTATTCAATTGCGCTTCAAAGCTGCTATTGAATTCATAGCGGTGACGGTGGCGTTCGATGATCTCATCCTTGCCATACATATCATGTACCTTAGAGCCCTTCTCCAGTTTACATGGCTGGCCGCCCAGGCGCATGGTACCGCCTAGATCCGTCTCTTCAGAACGGATTTCCGTATCCCCTTCAACGGTGGTCCATTCAGTGATCAGACCAATCACCGGATGCTGGGTTTGCGGATTCAACTCGGTACTGTGGGCCCCCTCAAGACCGGCCACATTACGGGCATATTCCACCACTGCCAGCTGCATACCCAGGCAAATACCCAGATAGGGCACCTTGTTTTCACGTGCGTACTGGATCGCCTGGATCTTGCCTTCCACGCCACGCTCACCAAAGCCGCCGGGAACCAGGATCGCATCCATTCCTTCCAAACGTGCGGTGCCGTTACCTTCCAGCTTTTCAGAATCGATATAGGTAATATTCACTCGGGTGCGAGTATGGATACCGGCATGGATCAGGGACTCGGACAGAGATTTATAGGCCTCCGTCAGGTCCACATATTTACCCACCATGGCCACGTTGACCTCTTCAGTAGGATATTCCAGGGCATTAACCACCTTCTCCCATTCAGACAGGTCGGCCTCTTTTACCTGATCTTCCAGACGCAGCTTCTCTACCACAATACTATCCAGCCCCTCGGCGTGTAGCATCAGTGGGATTTGGTAGATGGTACGGGCATCCAGGCCACTGATCACTGCCTTCGGTTCCACATTGGTAAACAGCGCTATCTTGCGACGCTCCTCCGCCGGGATCGGGCGGTCGGCACGACACAGCAGCACATCAGGCTGGATACCGATGGAGCGTAACTCCTTCACCGAATGCTGGGTCGGCTTGGTCTTCAACTCACCGGCTGTTGGGATATAGGGCAGCAGGGTCAGGTGCATGAACAGGGCATTATCACGCCCCAGCTCGGCACCCATCTGACGAATGGCCTCAAGGAATGGCAGTGACTCGATGTCACCTACAGTACCGCCGATCTCGACCATCGCCACATCGTGGCCTGCAGCACCGGCCTTAATGCTTTCTTTGATCGCATCGGTGATGTGAGGGATAACCTGTACGGTCCCCCCCAGATAGTCTCCACGGCGTTCTTTACGGATCACGTCCCAGTAGATCTGGCCACTGGTAAAGTTATTCGCCTTGGTCATACGGGTACGTACGAAGCGTTCGTAATGTCCCAGATCCAGATCGGTCTCGGCACCATCCTCGGTAACATAGACCTCACCGTGTTGCAGAGGACTCATGGTACCGGGATCAACGTT